>DAIETB010000213.1:0-9068 GCA_027345925.1 Sulfuriferula sp. | reverse complement strand
TCGGCCGTTTCCAGCCGTTTTTGCTGCATGGCGTCACCGGCAGCGGCAAGACGGAAGTCTATTTGCACGCAACGCAAAAAGTGCTGGATCAGGACGGTCAAGTCCTGATACTGGTACCGGAAATCAACCTCACTCCCCAATTGATAGGTTTGTTTCGCGCACGCTTTACCGATACGCTGATCGCTGTCCTGCATAGCGGCATGAACGACCGTGAACGGCTGCAGCATTGGCAAGCCGCATCGGAGGGGCGCGCGCGCATTGTTCTCGGCACGCGACTAGCCGTTTTTACGCCGTTGCCGGAACTGGCGCTGATTATCGTCGACGAAGAGCACGACAGCTCGTTTTATCAGCAGGAAAATTTGCGTTACGTCGCTCGCGATGTCGCCATACTGCGCGCCCGGCATCGCGCTTGTCCTGTCCTGCTGGGTTCGGCCACGCCGTCATTGGAAAGCTGGCATAATGCTCAGAGCGGTCGCTACAAACTATTGAGTTTACGTGACCGGGCAATTGCTGCAGCGCGATTGCCGACGATACGTCTGATCGACAGCCGCACACGGAAATCGCCTGATGGGCTCTCGCTCCCTCTTGCAGACGCTATTCAAACGCGCCTGCAAAAAAACCAGCAAAGCCTGATCTTCATTAATCGTCGAGGCTATGCGCCTACGCTGGTCTGTCGCGCCTGCGCCTGGGCGGCGGGTTGCGAGCGTTGTTCGGCGCGTCTGGTAGTCCATCTGCGCGCGAAACAATTGCGTTGTCATCATTGCGGCTATGCGCAAGCCATCGTACCGTCCTGCCCGAACTGCGGCAACATCGACCTCACCCCCAGCGGCCTCGGCACGCAACGACTGGAGCAGGTTTTACAGGAACGCTTCCCTGCCGCCCGTATTTTGCGCATAGACCGCGACAGCACCCAGGCCAAAGGCAGCTGGGAAAACATGCAGCAAACGATACGCCGCGGCGAAGCCGATATCCTCGTCGGCACCCAGTTGCTCACCAAGGGTCACGATTTTCCCGACCTGACTCTGGTTGGCGTCATCGGCGCCGATAACGCTTTGTACAGCACTGACTTTCGGGCCGCCGAGCGCATGTTTGCCCAGCTCATGCAAGTCAGCGGCCGGTCCGGACGGGCGCAACATCCCGGCGAAGTACTGATACAGACCGAATTCGTCGATCATCCTTTATATCGCGCGTTACAGCGCCACGATTATGCGGGCTACGCCCAAACCTTGCTGGACGAACGCCGTAGCGCCGGATTTCCGCCGTTTATTCATCAGGCTGTATTGCGTGCAGAAGCGCCTAGGCTCGACGATGCACTATCGTTCTTGCGGATGGCGCAAGAGAAGGCACCGAATATTGCCGAAATTGCGCTGTTTGACCCTACCCCAGCAGCAATGCAGCGCAAAGCCAATCTGGAACGGGCCCTATTATTGGTGCAATCGCACAACAGGCGAGCTTTGCAGCAATTTTTAACCCTTTGGACGGAGTCTCTTTACCGGTTACGCATCGGCAAACTGCGCTGGCATCTTGATGTCGACCCGCTAGAAATATAAATTTATCAAAAAAACACATTTTCTACGCATCGCGTATTTACCATATCATTTTTTTGCAATAAGACCGATTGCGGTTATTTTGTTGAATAGGCGGCAGACAGCTATAATGACGCATCTTTTCTTCAGGCAGCACCATGTTGACTCCGTATACCGATATTAAATCTCATCTTGACGTTTTGTTTACCGACGCGCTGAGCCGAGTCTCGGCTGAAATAACGGATATAACGATAGAGATAGATCGCCCGCGCGATGCGGCGCACGGCGATTATGCCTGCAATCTGGCGATGAAGCTGGCGAAACGGCTGAGGTGCAATCCCCGCGATGTCGCGGTACAGATTCAGGCGGCGCTTCCCGTTTCGGAGTGGATACTCAAGACGGAAATCGCCGGAGCCGGATTTATCAATATTTTTCTGCAACCCTGCGCCCAGCAGCAGGTGGTGGCGCATATCCTGGCGCAAGCTGACCAATACGGACAAAATCGCTCCGGTGCCGGCAAAACCGTACAGGTGGAATTCGTATCGGCCAACCCTACCGGGCCGCTGCATGTCGGGCATGGCCGAGGCGCAGCCTACGGCGCGAGTCTGTCCAATCTGCTTGCGGCCTCCGGCTATTCGGTTTCACGCGAATATTACGTCAATGACGCCGGCCGGCAAATGGATATTCTCACCCTGTCGACGTGGCTGCGCTATTTGACCCTTTGCGGTGAATCTGTTGCATTTCCGTCGAATTCCTATCAAGGCGATTATGTGCGCAGCATGGCGGAAGAGATTTACCGCCGGCAAGCGCGCCGCTATCATCGCGAATCGGCAGCCGTCTTTGCGTCGGTACCGGATTTCGAGCAAGCGCCCGATGCGCATATGGATCAGTTGATCGCCAATGCCAAAACCCTGCTGGGAGAAGAGGATTATCTGGAAATACACGGCTTCGTACTCGCTGCGCAATTAAGCGATTGCCGGCAGGACCTGCACGAATTCGGCGTGGAGTTCGACTGCTGGTTCTCGGAGCAATCGCTCTACGATACCGGCGTCGTGCAGCGGATAGTGGCCGAACTCGAAGCTGCCGGTCATATTTACGAACAAAACGGCGCCAAATGGTTTCGCTCTACCCGTTTCGGCGACGAAAAAGACCGGGTAGTGCTGCGCGACAACGGCTTGTATACCTATTTTGCTTCCGATATCGCTTATCACATCAACAAGCTGGAACGCGGTTTCGACTGGATGATCGATGTCTGGGGCGCAGACCATCACGGCTATATTCCTCGCGTCAGAGGTGCGCTGCAAGCGCTGGGACGCAATCCGGACCAGCTCACGGTCGCATTGGTGCAATTTGCAGTGCTGTACCGCGACGGTAAAAAAGCCGCCATGTCCACCCGTTCGGGCGAATTTGTTACCTTGCGGGAACTGCGCCATGAAGTCGGCAACGATGCGGCACGGTTTTTTTACGTGTTGCGCAAATCCGACCAGCATCTGGATTTCGATCTGGATCTGGCAAAATCGCAAACCAGCGATAATCCGGTATATTATATCCAATATGCCCACGCACGAATCTGCAGCGTACTGACGCAATGGGGCGGCGATACATCGGTATTGTCCGGAACGGATTGCAGTCCATTGACCAGCCGCTACGAAGTGGATCTGTTGCGGCGTCTGGCTGATTATCCGGATATCATCGAAACTGCAGCACGCGACTTGGCGCCCCATGCTGTCGCTTATATTCTCAAGGATATTGCTGCGGCCCTGCATGCGTATTACAACGCGGAACAATTTCTGGTCGAAGACACACTAATCCGGCATGCCCGTCTGGCGCTGATCGTCGCGACGCGCAATGTATTACGCAACGGTTTAACTATGCTCGGCATTTCAAGCCCGGCGCAAATGTAGAGGAAAACATGGCACGCACTACTCAATCTCGCTCCCAACCCCAGAGAAAGGGCGGTTCCGTCTGGTCGGGCATCATGATAGGCGTACTGGTAGGCGTGGTTGCCGCCGTCGCCGTAGCGGTATGGGTAGGACACAGCAATCCCTTTGCCGAACGCGCCGCTACCGCCAACAAAATCGCCAAAGGCAAACCGCAAACGGGGCAAGCCAGTGATCAGATCGTCGATCCACTGGCTAAGGCGACCGCTCCCCTCAATTCGCCGCGATTCGATTTTTACAAGATTTTGCCCGGGAACCAGAATTCGTCTGCGGGACAAAACGTTGCCAAAACTCAAGCTCCCGCTACCGAACAATTTTATCTGCAAGCCGGCGCATTTCCGAATGCCGAAGACGCCGACAATCTGAAAGCGCGCCTGGCCTTGATGGGCTACGAATCGGACATTCAGACCGTAGACATTCCTGACAAGGGAATCTGGCATCGCGTTCGACTGGGGCCTTATAAAGCAGAAGACCTTAAAAAAATACAGGCGAATCTGGCACAAAACAGCATTAATACAACTTTGGTAAAAATCAAGAGTCCTTCCGACGCCATGCCTTCCGCACCAAAATAAATCCCTAGGAGATCAGTATGCCTTTTCGTCGCGTAATCCTGATGTGCAGTCTGCTTTTAATCGCATTTTTACCATTCGGCAGCGCTGATGCCGCAATAACGGTCGATAAGGATTATACGATCCTGAGTCCGGAAATCGGCACGGATACACCTGACAAAATTGAAGTCGCCGAGTTTTTCTGGTATCACTGCCCGCATTGTTTCAACCTCGAACCCGCGCTGAATGCCTGGATTAAAAAAGCTCCGAAAGACGTTGCCATCCGGCGGATCCCGGCGGTATTAAACGCATCGTGGGTGCCGCTGGCAAAAACCTATTATGCGATGGAAGCCTTGGGCGTGGTAAATAAATATCATGACGATTTGTTTAACGCGATCCATCTCGAAGGTCTGGATACGAGCCAGGAAAGCAATATCTTCAACTGGGCCGGAATGATAGGCATGAACAAACAGGCATTCATCAATGCCTACCAGTCGTTCGGGGTACAAAGTAAAGTCATGCGAGCCTATCAACTGACCCGCGACGCCAAAATCACGGGCGTTCCCACCTTTATCGTCGACGGCAAATATTCGACTTCCGAATCCATGACCGGTAGCGAAGCCGCCTTATTCAGTACGCTGGATCAATTAATCGCCAAAGCGCGTAAAGAACACGCAGCAAAAGCCGCCCGCCAGAAATAATGTCCTGTCGGGGACTGGCTGAAGTCCCCGATAAAAATAAATTTGCGACGGAAATCCTTCAATACGTCAGGCCAAGTCCGGTATTGTCGCCATAGCAGGTCTAATCTATAGTAGACGCATACACAGCGGCATTCCGGAGGGGCTTCCTGCCTCAATCAAGATCGCCAATCCGCCCTCTGTCATACGCCCGTCATTAAAGTTTGTTACAAATCTCTTAAAATAACGTATCGGATTGCTTAATGAACATTTTGATGGTATCGGATGTGTATTTTCCCAGAGTCAATGGCGTTTCGACGTCGATCATGACATTAAGGCGCGAACTGAAAACCCTGGGCCATTCGGTAACTCTGATCGTCCCTTCCTACGGAAAGAACGAACCCCCGGAAACCGACATTATTCGCATCGGCGGTCGCAAAGTCCTGATGGATCCCGAAGACCGGCTCATGTCGTCTTCGGAACTGCAGCGGCTGCCCGGTTTGCTGCAAGGGCAGATTTTCGATCTGGTTCATATCCATACCCCGTTCCAGGCCCATTATACGGGACTGCGATTAGCGAAGCGCTTCGGTATTCCTTGCGTGGAAACCTACCATACGTTTTTCGAAGAGTATCTGTATCACTACATTCCGTTTCTGCCGAAATCGCTCATGCGCTATGTGGCAAGACATTTCTCCCGCCGGCAATGCGCCCAGATAGACGGACTCATCCTGCCCTCATTCGCCATGGAAGAAGCCTTGCAGCGATACGGCATCGATACATTCAGAAAGATCATACCTACCGGGATAGAGTTGTCGGATTTCGATTATTGCGACCATCATTCGTTTCGGCATAAGCATCGCATCGCCCTCGACCGTCCTGTGATTGTTTATGTAGGCCGCGTAGCATTCGAAAAAAATATCGAATTTTTATTGATCATGCTGTCTCAATTACGCCATACCTTGCCAGACATATTAATGATCATAGCCGGGGAAGGGCCGGCAGAAGCCAAACTGAAACGCGTCGTGGAAGGATTGAACCTGTCCGGGCACGTCTTGTTTGTCGGCTATCTGGAGCGGGCTACCGAATTGCCGGCCTGTTATCATGCAGGCGACGCATTCGTGTTTGCGTCGCGTACCGAAACTCAGGGTCTGGTATTGCTCGAAGCGATGGCGCTCGGCGTGCCGGTCGTATCTACCGCAATCATGGGAACTCGCGATATTCTGGCGGCTGGCAAAGGCTGCCGCGTAGCGCCGGACGATCCGGTCGGTTTTGCCGCAACGTTATACGAAGTGCTCACCGATGCGAGGCTTCGGGCACGCCTGAGCGCCGAAGCCCGGCAGCACGCACTCGAATGGAGCGCGCCGCGCATGGCAAGCCAGGTAAGCGATTTTTATAGACAAATTCTTGAAACCGCACCGGCACTCGGCGCTTCCGCCTTGACCGGTTAACGCCTGATTCCGCGCGGCAGGGCCTGTTCGCGGTTTCATTTGCGGCGGCCCTCTGTAACTGGCCGGTCATGCAGCGTACAATAACCCCAATTTGTACTCAGCTCTCTATCATGGCCTTACCCGACCGCACACTACAGGTAATAAATACGTATGCCGCTTTCATACACGGCGTAGCGACCGCCTGCGTGCAGCCGCAATTACTGGCCGAATTGCAGCCGGTACTGACGCAAGCGGAACAGCAAGGATGGGGCAAACTGGTCGCCGCACTGAGGCTGGTGGTAGCCGGACGACGCGACAGCGGCGTTTATGCTAACCTGGACGACGACGAACGCATTATCGTGGAAGCGATACTGCGCGGCATCCAGGATCCCGCCACACTGCCCGACCCGGCGCAGACAGCCGATCCCGCCGCTGCGGCGCCCGGCCTGGCGGAAATGGTGCTCGCTTCCGCTCACGGCGATAGCGCCGCCGCGTCGGCACTGGCCAATATGGCCGAACAAATGGTCAAAGCCGGTGGCGACATGGCGAAATTGGGCGGAAATTTATACCGGATGGTAAATGGCGAACGCGATATCGATCTGCTCACGCGCGGCATGAGTGCAAAAGGACGCGCCCTGATAGAAAAATTGCTGGCGGAACTGGACCGTCCCCCTCATCGCGACAACGCATAACCGCTTGATCGCTCCTGCAGACGGATTACGAAGCCAACGCGATTCCGCCCCTCAATCTCTCCAATAATTTTTCGTGTATGCCGCCGAAACCGCCGTTACTCATAATCAGGACATGATCGCCGGATTGCGCTTCGGTCGCCAGCGCATCGATCAGAGTACTCATATCGCCGTAGACCCGCGCAACCGGACCCATCCCGGAAAACACGGCCTGCGCATCCCATGCCAGATTAGCGCTGTAGCAGAATACCGCGTCGGCGGAGCGCAGACTGGCGGGCAATTCCCGGTTCATTGCACCCAGTTTCATGGTATTGGAACGGGGTTCGAGCACGGCCAGTATTCTCGCGCTGCCGACTTTACGCCGCAAACCGTTCAGCGTAGTGGCGATTGCGGTGGGATGATGGGCAAAATCGTCGTAAACCGTTATCCCGTTGACTGCGCCGCGCACTTCCATGCGGCGTTTGACATTTTCGAAGCTGCCCAGCGCTGCACAGGCAACGGCGGGTGCAACGCCGGCATGGCGAGCGGCGGCGATAGCGGCCAGAGCATTGCGTACATTGTGCGCGCCGATTAACGGCCAATCCACTTCGCCCTGTTTTATCCCTTTAAAATACACGGCAAAGGCCGAATCGCCGCCTTCGGCCTGCCAGCCGTCCGCCATGCCGAAATACTCTACCGGCGTCCAGCAGCCTCGCGCTATCACGCGCTGCAGACTGGCTTCGTCGTGCGGCGCAATAATCAGACCTTCGCCGGGTACGGTCCGTACCAGATGATGAAACTGGGTTTCTATGGCGGCCAAATCGGCAAATATATCGGCGTGATCGAATTCCAGATTGTTCAGAATCACCGTGCGCGGACGGTAATGCACAAACTTGGAACGCTTGTCGAAAAAAGCCGTATCGTATTCGTCGGCTTCGATGACGAAAAACGGCAATTCGGTCAGCCGTGCGGAAATACCGAAATTCTGCGGAATGCCCCCGATCAGGAAACCGGGCTGCAAACCGGCCTGTTCCAAGATCCAGGCGAGCATGGCAGAGGTGGTCGTTTTGCCGTGCGTGCCGGCGACAGCGAGCACCCACTTATCGCGCAACACTTGTTCGGCCAGCCATTGCGGGCCGGAAATATACGGCAATCCGCGATTCAATATCGCTTCCATCAACGGATTGCCGCGGGTGACGACATTCCCTATCACGTACACATCGGCTTTCAAGTCCAGTTGCGCCGGATCGTAACCTTCCATCAGTTCTATCCCCAGCGCACTCAATTGGTCCGACATCGGCGGATAGACGTTTGCGTCGCAACCGGTGACCCGATGACCCGCCGCCCGGGCAATGGCTGCAATGCCGCCCATAAAAGTCCCGCAGATACCTAGAATATGTAAGTGCATAAAAATAATGCCTGTCGTATGGAAAATCGGTTAATTCAGTCCTGCGCCTTCGACAACGCTGCCCTTGGCCAGATCTACCAGTATCGATGTGCCGGGTATGAGCGTGGCGACCGCCAGCAGAAAAATCTCGATGAATTCGGTACGCTCCTTTTCCGGCAAGGAACTGGTGTGGTTAAATGTACCGAACATCGAATCGTGGAACGCGGCGATGAACAGGATCTGTTTTTTCAGCTCGGGAATATTGTAGGGATCCGCGCCATCGCCCAGCTGGGCGATAACGACTTCACCCAGCTTGTCCTTGATGGAATTATATAAATGATTAATATATTCCGCCGCGCTGGCGCGTCCGTTTTCGTCTTGCAAGGTCAGCTCGGCACTGACTTTTTCGCCGCCTTTGGTTTTAAGCGCGACGTGTTTTGCGATAGGCCCGGACGATGCCGTGCCGCCGGGTTGAATAATCAAACTCATGTTTTTTCCTCATCGTCAGCAAATTTATCCTAAAGCAATATCCATAACCATAGCGGCAGGGTAAACAAAAACAGCAGTGCCGTCCATGCAATCGTTAAGGCGGCAGTTTCCACATCGAGCTGATAACGATCGGCCAGACTCAGCGACATCAGCATGGTGGGAACGCCGGTTTCGATCACAGCCGCAATTTGGGCATTGTGCAAAGCGCCCAGCCAGAAACGCGTTATCAGCCAGACGGTCATGGGCAACAACAGCAATTTGACAGCTACGACCAGCCAAACCGCAGCTCCGGGCACCAACCGCTTCCACGGAATAGACAAGCCAAGCATCAGCAGCATAATGGGAACGGTCGGCTGGCCTATCATCCGTGCAGCATGAATGAGCGGCGTTACCGTCCAGCCTGAAA
>DAIETB010000194.1:0-4710 GCA_027345925.1 Sulfuriferula sp. | reverse complement strand
GCTGCGGACAGCGACAATTCGCCGACATTGGGACTACGGCCGGTAGCCACGAGCAGCTTATCCGCCTGTATTTGACCTTGCCCGGTAGTCAGCACGAATACCCCTCCGTCATAAGCGATATGACTGGGCTGAGTATGCTCCAGCACTTCGATACCTTCGCTGCGAAATATGGCCGTCACCGTCTCACCGATAACGGGATCTTCGCCGGAAAGCAGAGAACTGCGGGCCAGTATCGTCACTTTACTGCCCAGTCTGGCGTACGCCTGCGCCAATTCCACCGCTACCACAGAGGCGCCTATGACTGCGAGGCTGGGTGGAATGGTCGGACTGATCAGCGCTTCGGTGGAAGTCCAGTAGGGCGCGTCTTCGAGGCCCGGAATAGGCGGCACTGCGGGACTGGCGCCCGTCGCCACGAGGCAGCGGTCGAAAGCCAGAGTACGCTCGCTGCCATCGTTCATCCGTACCAGAATATGCCGCTTATCCTTGAAACCGGCAACGCCGTGCAAAACCGTAATGCCGGGATTGCTATCCAAAATATTTTCGTACTTGGCATGGCGCAGTTCATCGACGCGGCTTTGCTGTTGCGAGAGCAAAGATTCGCGTGAAACGATCGGCGGCGCAGCCGAAATACCCGCATCGAACTGGCTCTCCCGGCGCAGATGCGCGATATACGCTGTACGGATCATGATTTTGGACGGTACGCAACCGACATTGACGCAAGTGCCCCCTATAGTACCGCGTTCTATCAACGTGACTTGCGCTCCGCGTTCGACCGCTTTCAACGCCGCAGCCATTGCTCCCCCGCCACTACCGATGATGACGATATGCAAGCCGTTGCCTGAGGCACCGGACTTGGCGGACTGATCGCGGGGGGGCGATGTCGCAGTACTATCGCTGACGAATGCGTGATAGCCTGCTGCAGTAACAGCTGCAGTCAGCGACTCCGCCGCCGTACCCGGCGCTGTCACTACTTGTGCCGTGCCCTGCGGCCAGGACACCAGCGCTGATTGTACGCCCGGCACCTTTTCCAGACTTTGTTTGATATGTACGGCACAAGCGTGGCAGGTCATGCCGCTAATCTTTAAATGAGTCATCTCAATTTCCTTTTGGGTAGCTTCGTGCATCCGGGTAGTCATTTAGAATTCCGGCTGGATTTATTCGGCAATTCGCAATGATCGGTACCGCAACGGCGATTCGCCGGCGATACAAAATCCCATATAGCGACCCCTATCATCAATGCCAACCCGACGTAAAGCAATGCGGCGGTCCATTTATGGCCGCGAAATAACAACGTATCGGCCAATACGATAGCCGGTCCGATCATACCAAGCAGGCTACGGTGCCACTGTCTATGGGCAAACCAGCCCAGAGCGTTAGCCGCCAGCGCCAAGGCGGCGAATAACGGTAACAGTGTTGATACCAGCAGCCGTTCGTATTGGCTCAGAAAACCCAGTCCGATGGCTGCACCCAAACTCGCCAAAGCCGGAAAACAGGCTGCACAACCCATTGCGGAAACCAGGCTGCCGAATAGCCCTGCCTTGTCGGCAATACGTGTAATGAGTGCCATGAAATCGCTCCCGTATCATAATTGGTGGATCATTGTTTAACGGTGGCAACATAACCGGCGTCTTTGGTCGTATTCACCAATTGCTGCGGATTGGTTTTGCTGTCGTCATAAGTAATCACGGCTTCTCGTTGCTCGATATGCGTATCGATTTTGCTTACGCCTCTCACTTGGGAGAGCGCTTTTTTGACTGTAATCGGACAGGCGGCACAACTCATGTCCGGTACGATTAAGGTTACTGTTCTGCTTGTTGCCGAAGCAGGGGTAACGAAAGCGGCAAACATGAGAGCAACATAGATTTTTTTCATCAACGGTTCCTCTGATCAATAAAATAAGGGAAGTACATACGGAAACCCGAGCGCGACAACCACCAGCGCTACAACGATCCAGAAAATCCATCGATAGCTGCGTTGCACACGAGGTATGGAGCAAACCTCTTCGGGCTGGCAACTACCGGCCTGGCGGTAAATGCGTTTCCAGGCAAAAAACAAGGCAATCAGCGCCACAACAATAAAGTACGGCCGGTATGGCTCCAGTACTGTCAGGTTGCCGATCCAGGCTCCGCTGACACCCAGCGTAACCAGTACCAGCGGGCCCAGACAACACGTGGACGCCAGTACGGCGGCAAGGGCGCCCGCATACAAAGCTCGATACCCATTTCCGGATTCGGACATTTTTTGCCTTTCAAAACTGACATGGTAAGCGTAAGCTTATTTCCGGAGTCAAGTACGGAGTCAAGCGTTATGGAAAATTATTTAAACAACCTGACGATCGGTGCATTTGCCCAAGCCGCCGGCGTCCATATCGAAACGATACGCTTTTATCAGCGCAAGGGTTTATTGCTCGAACCAATCAAACCCTTGGGCGGTATCCGGCGTTACGGCAAATCCGATGTTGCCCGCGTCCGATTCGTAAAAATGGCGCAAGGGCTGGGTTTTAGTCTGGATGAAATTGCAGAATTACTGCAATTGGAGGATGGCACCCACTGCGAAGAAGCCAGCCGTCTGGCTGAACAAAAATTGGTGGATGTGCGCGTAAAACTGGCGAATTTGCAAAAGATGGAAATGGTCCTGAGCGAATTGGTTCGGGCCTGCCATACCAAAAACAGCCCCGATGGCTGTCCGCTGATTACGAGTCTGCATGCCGAAAATGCAGACAACCTGGTTCGGTTCGAAATGTGAAAGTAATGCCCGGCAGATACAGTTAATGGCGTTGCAGTTTTTCGAAGTGTTGCAGCAGGCTCCTTAACCCTTGCGTCAGTTTTTTTTGCTTATGGATAACGATATAAAAACGGCGGGTGAATTTCGGCAGTACGGTCGGTACAATTACCAGCTTGCCGGTTTCCAGCGCGTCGGCAACGACGAGACGGGACATGCAACTGATGCCAAGACCATTCGTGGCCGCGCATTTGATCGCTTCGGAATTGCTGAATTCGATACCGTGCTGTAAATGGTGCAAATAAGGCAGCAACGCCTGGTTGATTATTTCGCGCGTGCCGGAACCGAGTTCGCGCAACAGCCAGACGGCATCGCGCAATGCCGCGAGCGATACCGGTTTGCCCGGAGCCAGTCCGGAAAGTATCGGATCGTTCTGAGCGGAGACGATCAGCAATTCGTCTTCGAGCCAGGGAATTACCTTTAGATCGGGTTCATGGCAATAACCTTCTATCAACCCGATATCCAGTTCAAAATTGATCAGTTTCTGGGTAATTGCCGCAGTATTTTCTATAGTTACCTGCGCCCGCCAGCTGGTTTGAGCTTCCGCGGGCAAACCTAGTCGAAACTGAGCCAGAATTGGCGGCAGCAGATAATTGCCCAAAGTAGTGCTTGCGCCTATGCGCAAGCCGCCACTGTGTAAGTGCTCATTTTTTGCCCATCGCTCGATGCTGTCGCCAGCATCGATCAATGCTTGCGCCTGCGGCAACAGACTGCGACCGTTGTCGTTGATCATCAGCCGTTTCGATACCCGGTCGAACAGATTCATCCCTAACAGGCGTTCCAGTTCATTCAGAGCGGCACTCGTCGCCGATTGCGATAAAGCCAGGGCTTCGGCAGCTGCACAGGTACTGCGTTGCTCGGCGATGGCGACAAATATTTGCAACTGACGCATGCTAAGATGGTTCATGCTTGGACCTTTATCGACATATCGGGTTGATAATAGCAAATTTACCAGTTTTATAAATTATCCGAATTACGTTATCATAGCAACTTGAATTTTATAAGGAGTCAAATTTTGAATAAGCCTCACCCGCATCACCGGGCCCCTCTTATCTACGGATTGGCGTTAAGCGCTATACTTGCACTGGCCGCCAATCAGCTCGGCAACTTGAAATGGATGACTGATCACGGATTCAGTGCGCTGACGATAGCGATCGTGCTCGGCATGATTATAGGCAATACGATATACCCGAGCATCGCCGGCAAGAGTGGAAGCGGCGTGGCTTTCTCCAAACAGACATTGCTCCGCGCTGGCGTCGTGTTTTTCGGTTTGCGCCTGACTTTTCAGGATGTGGCACATGTCGGAATCCCGGCCATCGTGATCGATACCATCATCGTTACCTCGACTTTCATCCTATCCTGGGTTGTCGGAACGCGCGTATTCGGACTTGAACGCAAGGCAGCCATGCTGATCGGCACCGGCAGCGCGATTTGCGGCGCCGCCGCTGTCATGGCGGCCGAACCTGTGGTCAAAGGCCGCGCCGAACAGGTCACGGTAGCTGTTGCTACAGTAGTGATATTCGGTACGCTGAGCATTTTCCTGTATCCTTACCTGTACAGTCTGAACCTGCCGCTGTTACCGCATAACGCCAGCGCCTTCGGCATTTACGCAGGTTCCACTATCCATGAAGTCGCACAGGTAGTCGCTGCTGCGGGATCGGTAAGCGCCGACACCGCCAATACGGCAGTCATTACCAAAATGGTGCGTGTCATGATGCTGGCACCGTTCCTGATTGCATTGTCGGTCTGGCTGTCGCGCGACCCCAGCCACCAGAGCGAGCATGCCGCTTCCGGCAGCTCGCAGAAGCCCAAGCTCGCCATACCCTGGTTTGCTTTCGGTTTTATCGGCGTAGTTATTTTTAATTCGCTGCATTTATTGCCGCATAACGTGGTTAAGCTGGTTATTCAGATCGATACCCTGCTACTGGC
>DAIETB010000182.1:0-4120 GCA_027345925.1 Sulfuriferula sp. | reverse complement strand
GTAAAGCGGTTCGTACGGCATTTCAAACCTGCGCTGGGGATGCTGATGGAGACGGAAATCTGGCCCAATTTAATCCTGACCTGCCGCTGCGAGCGGGTGCCGCTGATGCTCGTCAATGCGCGCATGTCGCTGCTTTCGGCGCGCCGCTACCGCTGGCTGGCCGCCGTCACCGAACAAAGTCTGTCTGCTTTGTCCGCCATCGCCGCGCAAACGGACGCGGATGCGGAACGCTTGCGCCAGCTCGGCGGCCGGCGCATCAGCATCATGGGCAATCTGAAGTTCGACAGTACGCCGCCGCTGGCGCAAGTACAACTGGGAGAACGGTGGCGCGCCGCTTTCGGCGGCCGACCGGTGTGGCTGGCCGCCAGTACGCGCGTCGGCGAAGAAGCGCTGGTGCTGGATGCCTGGCGGCAAATGCAGCCCGGTAACGCCCTGCTGATTATCGTGCCGCGCCACCCGCAACGCTTCGACGAAGTGGCGAAACTGCTCGAACTGGCGGCAATCCCTTATCAGCGGCGCAGTAGCGGAGCGGCGGTTGCGAGCGCGACGCAGGTATGGCTGGGCGACAGCATGGGCGAACTGTTCGCTTATTACCGAGCGGCGACTGTCGCCCTGATAGGCGGCAGCTTGCTGCCGTTGGGAGGGCAGAATCTGATCGAAGCGGCGGCGGTGGGTTGCCCGGTTATCCTCGGCCCGCATATGTGGAATTTTACCGAAGTCAGCCGTGCCGCAATCGTGAGCGGCGCAGCGCTGCAAATCGCCGCGGCGGGGGAATTGGCTGGGGTCGTTTCCGGTTTGTTCGACGACCCTATGCGGCGCGCGGCCATGAGCGCCGCGGCCATCGAATTCAGTCAAGCCCACCGGGGAGCAACGGACCGGGTGCTGGCGCTGATTGCATCGTTCATCTGACAGGCAGATACGGATGGCTGGCCCGGCGCAGCTGGTGGATCGGGCCGGTTCAGGCCGATTTGGGTGTTCGATCGCATCGATATAGACCCGAAAGATTGCTCCGTTAGGTTAACAAACGTATAAAATTAATCACGATATTGCCGGGCTGACGTTCGATATAATTTACTTCGACCGTATCGCCGTAACGCCGATATAACTGATCGATCAGCGGCAACGGGTCGTGATCGTTGACGAATTGCATGATCTCTCCAGGTTCCAGGGCATCCAGCGCGCCGAATATCGCCGCATGACGGAAACGCTTCGCTATGCCGCGAGCATCGAAAAGATAGGTTAGCCGATCAAGCATGGGTAGCTCATTATTCATGTTCATACTCCTCTAATACGAATTCGGAACAGTCGCTCGGAATCGCCGGTTCTTGAGCATGCTGAACCGGCCGTTTTCTGGTATTAATCAACTTTTCAACCGGGGTGCCGATCCCAGCGCGAGCTCGGGGTTATACAGATATTCGATATTGCCGGCTTCGACTTCCTTGAGATAGGCTTCGAACGTTTTTTTGGCCTCGGCCCAGGAAATGCCCATTTTTTCCACCAGATCTTCGCAGGGCGAGGCATGCCATTGCAACTGCACGATCTTGAAAGGGTCCGCCCCGCAGGCCAGCGCTGCAAACTGGATGTCGGCCATGACCGGTACCGAGAAATTATTGTCGTGCGCTTTACCGATCCACTGGTTTTTGTCCATGGTGGTGATGCAGCCGGTGTCGATTCCCAGCAGCACGTCGGCATTGGCTTCTTCGCGGACTACGCGAATCTTGCGGTCCATGGTGAAGGAACGAACGAACTCCCGTTCGGAGATGATGTGGCGGAAGCCGAAACCGCAGCAGTCGTACCAGGTTGAATAGTCGATCAGTTGCGCGCCCAGCGCCAGCGCCACCGAGCTGCCTACGGCCGTGCGGTTGCCGCCCAGAATTTCAGGGTCGTAGATGGCGTCTTCGTGTACCATTTTGTAATAATGGCACGCTGGATGCATGGTGACGCGGATATTCGATACATCGACGGTCTGCAATTCCGAAGCGACGCGTTTGCGCATGACATGCAGCCATTCGGAGTAATGTACCACTTCTTCCGGGATGACCAGCTTGCCGTCCACCAGTCGCCCCAGTTTGCCGAGTATTCTGGTTACGCGCTCGCGCAATTCGGCGGATTCAACCAGATACTTGCGGATTTCCTTGTAGTTGCCGAACGAAGTGCCGCAATGCACCAGCGGGAAAAAGTGGCCAGCCGCAAAACCGTGCTGGGTGCCGGAAATATAGGCTTGATGGAAGTTGCGCAGGAATACGGCCGCCAGCGACTCGATGTTGCCTATGCCCGAGCCGTGGTAGTTCCAGGCAGTACAGGAAGTCTGATCGGTTTCGTCCAGATAATCCCGGCCAGGCACGAAACCGAACCGGTTCATGAACCACATCAGAGAGGTCGGATAACCCGGAATATTGCCGCATTGTCCGCAGGATTTGTGGTGCCAGAGCTGCATGGTCGGAATGCGCTTGTTCCAGCCGAACAGGGTCTGTACGTCGATGGGTTGATGAGCATCGGTAATTCGGTGAACGATAATCTGCCCGTCTTTTTCCAGCTCCCACATGTGATCGCGGATGTCGTCCATGCGCTCGCCCAGATCGACGGTGCGTTTGTCTACGTGCTTGCGCACCCATTCGGTGGCTTTTTCCGCATCGGCGCGAGATAAATTCGCGTCCTGAAAAAATGAGCCGTGACCGGCTATGCCCTGTGTCGTTTCGATGCCATCGCGCTGCGTTTCCATAGATAATCTCCTTAAAATTAAAGGCCGCACCGTTACGGCACGGGCATTGCTGCGGTTTCTTTCCTGCGGAACGGCGGCGATATTCCCTATGTAATCCGTCCGATGGCGTGGCCCAATAAAATGTACTACAAATACATCTTTTTATCCGACCGAACTAAAGCAGATGTCATGCTTGGGGTTGCCTATCCATTGTGGATATCACGTTCTCGGAAACAAGTATATCGGCTATCCCTCAATCTGGAATTGATATAGGTCAAGGCGCTTAACCCCGGCGACTTGCACACTGCCGATCTGAATGCTTTTTTTTAACAAACTACGCCGCGAAAGGGTACGTCATGCCAACTATCTATCAGTATCTTGCTTCGGATCATCACCGCTGCGACGACTACTTCTCTACTGCGGAGGAAATGGTCGTCAAGGGGAAATGGGATGCCGCGCAAGCCGGTTTCATACAATTCAGCGCGGCCATGGCGCATCATTTCGGCATGGAAGAACAGGTGCTGTTCCCTGCATTCGAACGGGTAACAGGCAATGCCGTCGGGCCGACGCTGATGATGTGACGCGAACACGCGCAAATACGCGAGCTGCTCGCCAATCTGGATAGCGCGGTCACGGCGCGCGATGCGAATGAGTATGTCGGTCTTTCCGAAACGCTACTGATTCTGCTGCAACAGCATAATCTCAAGGAGGAACAGGTTCTGTATCCGATGTCGGATCAGTTACTGAACCAAACGGTTGACGAATTGTTGCAGCAGATGTCCGCCGTCCCCGATCATGCAGGATAAAATCTCGCAGGGTAACGAAATCGAGCTCGACGTGCGCGGTCTGCAAGCGCCGGAACCGCTCGTACGCATACTCCAAACGCTCGATACCTTGCCGGCAGGCGGCATATTGCGCGTACTGCATCATCGCGAACCTTTTCCTCTGTACGCCGCGTTGCAGGAAGACGGATATCAATATCGCACCGAATTTGTGACAGGCGATCGTATCGAAATAATCATCTGGCGATGAAAACGAACTCGGGCGCTTTGTCCTTGCAGCAAGCGCCGCCGATTTCGGTGCCTTTCCGGTTTTTTCTCAGCGCGCCGCTGTTTCTACTGGCAGCGGCGCTGTTATTGCTGCTAGTCGGGCCGCAGGCAGTCGCGTCACGCTGGACTCCGGCGATGCTGGCGCTGACGCATTTGTTCACGCTCGGATTTCTGACCATGAACATGCTGGGCGCGCTCATGCAAATGCTGCCGGTGATAGCGGATTTCCCGGTGTCGCGTCCGGTACTGATAAGCTGGCTGGTGCATGTTCCGCTGACGGCGGGGACGGCAATGCTGACGGCAGGGCTGTTTTTTTCTCAATCCGGCTTACTCGATATTGCGATTATTCTGCTGGGATTCGCATTCGCTG
>DAIETB010000175.1:0-5410 GCA_027345925.1 Sulfuriferula sp. | reverse complement strand
GCCACGGCTTCGAAAGCGCGTAAGGCATTCAGGGAAGGTAAGCGTCGTGCCATTAGTTTTTCTTAATCCATATAGCAGAAAGTCTGATTTGTGCGGCTTCCATGCTTACTTTAGACTGCACGCATCGAAAACATTCTCAGTATTAGCCATGAAAACCCGATCAGTTTACCTTGTCGTACTCATCTCGACCTTTTTCTGGGGGGCGAATTTTGCCCTGGCCGGCCCGATTCTGCGTGACATTCCCTCTCTTTGGGCCGCTGCGCTACGCTTTTCTATTGCCGCTTTAATCATGATTGTGTATGCCCTCTGGCGTAAGGAAGATCTGCTTTCTGCGTTGCGTCGGCATGCACCGGTCTATTTATTGATAGGCGCTATCGGCATCTGCGGTTTCAATCTGCTATTTTTCGCTGCGATGCGTACAGCCAGCGCCGGCGATGCCGCGCTGATCATGGCCACCAACCCGTTACTGACCACGTTGCTGGCCGCCGTCGCGCTAGGCGAACGGCCTTCGGCCAGACTTCTCATCTCGTTGCCGCTGGCCTTGTTCGGCGTTATCGTCGTCATTTCCGGCGGCGACCTCAAGCATCTGATGCATCTGCAAATCGTCCAGGGCGACATCCTGATGCTCGGCGCCAATGTCGCCTGGGCATTCTACAATGTCATCAGCCGCAGCGCTATGCCCAAACTTTCCGCCTTGACCAATACTGCCTGGGTAATGACTGCCGGGGCCGTCATGCTTCTGGGCACAGCCTTATTCTCAACCCAGATTCTGGTTGCGCCGGGCATCAATGCCGGCATCGCATTGCTGCTCATGGCTACCGGAGGAACCGTACTCGCCTATTTGTTCTGGAATACCGGCATTGCTCACCTGGGAGCGGGCGGAACCGCGCTGTTCATGAATCTGATACCCGTATTCGCCCTGCTCGTCGTCGCAATCATGGGTAAATTGCCGAGCGGCGTACAACTTGTCGGCGGAGCGCTGGTCATTGCGGGCGTCAGCATTACCATGCTGTCCCCTAAAAAACAAAACAGCACCCCGCTTGCCTCATGATCCTTCTTCCCGATTTCTTTTTGCCGTTGCCTTTAACGGTTTCGATCCCGGGAGGGATTTGGGTACTTTATTAACGATTTATGCAGAGCAATGCCAATCCTATCGCAAGCGAGCTAAAGTTCCCTATCAAATGCAATCCGTGTTGCACCGTTCAAGTGCTAGCCGCCATCGGAGCTTGGTAGAGGATCGGTCCGGTCGGTTGACCGGTGGGCGACCCCCCCGCCGGTTCAAGACTGACCGCCAGAGCATGGGAATTAGCCATTAATTTCGCTACGGCATGAGGCAATAGCCTGACTTTATTTCCGGTCAGCGGCAACAGCCCTAGCGAAACAGGCGGGCCGCCTTCCGGCAATAACCATAATTCAAGCGAGCGGCCCGCAATGACCGTACTCGGAACCAACGATTTAATGGTAATCGTAGTATCGTTGCTGCTGAATAACCATACCGGTTTCGCATGCTTATCGGCAATGACGGCTATGTAATCAGGAGCAGATCTACGTACAGGAGCCGTCGAGATATACACCGCCATCAAAATGGCGGCTGCGGAAGAAAAAACTCCGAGATTACGCCAGAACAGGAGGCTGCTACGCGAGACCGTATCAAATCCAAGACTGCTGCGTATGTCTTGCCACACCCGACTGCGAGGTTTGATGGGGAGCAGACTGTCGGCCAGAGGCATCATGCGGGTTTGCCAGTCCGCAACTTCGTCGCGCAATAGCGCGTCCTCTTGCAGCAACCGTTCAAAACGCAAGCGGGCATGCCCGCGCAAAGTCCCTAAAACATACTCGGCCGCAAGCCGGCTCTTTAACTCGGGGTTACGATAGTTCATGAGCGACCTCGAAGCATTTCCTGATTACAGCCAGTCCTCGCCGAATCCATGCTTTTATCGTGCCTATCGGCTGCTGCATGTGTTGCGCCAGCTCCGAATGCGTAAGGCCTTGCCAGAATGCCAGCGCAATCGCCTGACGGTTTTTGGCCTCGATCTGGCGCATACACTCCTCAATAGCTGCCCCTTCGCGCACCCGGCTTAATTGCTCGAATAAACCGGCAGCGGGGTCGATCCAGTTATTGTCCGCCTCTGCACCATCCAGAACCGTTTCATGCTGGGGACGCCGTAACCAGTCCAGCGCGCGATTGCGGACGATATGTGTCATCCAGGTTAATGGAGCGGCTTTTTGTACCTGATAATCCTGCGCATGATGCCAGATATTGACAAACGATTCTTGCAATACATCCTCTGCCCAGTCGCGTCTTTGCAAAACCTTGTAGGCGACCGCCATCAGTCTGGCCGATGTCAGTTTATACAACTGCGCCAACGCGGTCTGATCGTTCAAGGCGCAGCGGGAAAGTAAATGAGCCAGTGCGGCGGGTGTATCGGTCGATTGCGCCATATCGCTACCTGAATTTATTTAACGACAACGACTCCGGTCATGTACGCATGATACCCGCAATGGTACGCATATGTCCCCGCCGCAGTAAAGGTATGGCTGAAATTATCGCCCGGTTTTAAGGGCCCGGAGCTGAATATTCCGGCATCGCCGATCACGCTATGATTGACTTGATCCTGGTTGATCCAGATCACTTTGGTTCCGACCGGCACTTCGACAACGGGTGTAAAAGCAAATTGGCTGATATCGACAGTTCTATCGGCAGCCATTACGGAACAGGATAATACCGATAATGCCAGAACCGTAATAAGCCTGGTAAATTTTCTCATGATTATTTCCCATAAAATGAGCAGAGCGTTATTCTCGCCAACCAGAAGCAGGCGAGAATAACGCAAGCTTGTCCAGCTTGAACAAGCGGGACGGGAAGAGAATGGATTATTTATGATCGATGTCTTTTTTCATGGGTGCGAGTATAGCGAGCAATTTGTTGCCCAAACCGACCGGCACATGGTTGTCCGCCAGAGACAGCTGCAAATCTTCTACCAATGCGTTAAATTGCGCCGAATCGATATTCATCCCTTTATGCGCTGCCGACATACTTTGGCCGGTATACGTACAAGGGCCGCCGGTGCCTGCGCAAATCTGGCTGACCAATTCCATTTTTAAATGCGGAATATTGGCGTTGGCAAAGAAACTGTTGATCCGCGGATCGGCGGCAACATGCGTAATCATGTCGTCGACCACTTTCTGAATGGCGGGTTTTCCGCCCAGTTGATCGTACAAACTCGGCACGTCTGCCGCGGCAGCCCATTGGCTGGCGCTAAGGATCAATAAACCGCCTAATATTGCGCTCGTTTTTTTCATGAGAATACTCCTTGAATTAAATTAGATTAAATTAAAAACTGAATTGTCCGGACAAGTACATGCCGGAATTATTGGAAGAATTCGCGCCGGGTTGTGTGGTGGCTGGCAATGAACCCAAATCGGCATACGCCGCGACCAGCGCAAAACGCTTATTGGGAATATAAGCGACGTAAGCATCTTTATAAGCGCTCTGATGCAATGAAACGCCTAACGGTGCGCCCAGTCCGTTGTCGGGGTTCTGGCGATATTCGGCGCCTATCATCCAGGTATTGGCGCGATCCAGAAATACGCCGGCGGAACCTTCGAATTCCGCCTGATAGTTGTTATTGCCGGGGCCGCCGAAACCCAGCAAACCCATCTGGTTAGCCTTGGTCATGCGTATTGTGCCGTTCAGCAGCACATTCCTTCCGTCCAGTCCGCCCAAAAACAACTTGGTTGCCGCCACGTAAAAATCGGTGCCGTCGGCCGAACGCGCTCCCAGAGTTTTCGGTATAAAGTCGAAATCGAGATTGCGTTTATATTGCATACCTACGGATACCTGAGGCATTAAGGTATCTTGCGAAAAAATCGCATCGCCCAGTATCTTGACTTTTACGCCGAAAATATCCTGGCGGATGGCGGGAGAGGTGTTCAAACCCAGTCCCGACAACACAGTATTGTCCAGACCCAAACGCTGACGCGCATAAGATAACTCCACGCGATCGTACAAGCCGACTTCCGCGCCGCCGCTGACCAGGTTATAGTGCGGCACATCGACATTGGTCAGAAAAGCCGTACCGCCGATTTCGTCTTCTGTGCCGTAACCGGAAATCAGCGCCCAGGGCACGATTCCTCCGCCCGCCGAACCTTCAATCTGGGTGGCTCCCCCCGTAGCCAGCAGACGACCCCCGTCTGCCAGTGCAGCAGACATTCCGTTGACGTACAAGCCCATTGCCATACCGCAAGCAAGCAACGAACTGCTTATTTTTGGCGGTCTTAATTTAATCGTTCGCATAAAATCTCCCTTTAACCGTGGCGCGAGTAATAAATGTTGCAGGAGGAAATACTCCTCACTGACATATACGAACCTACTTGGGAAATGGATGCAAAAAAGGAGTAATTTTATAAACGGCTTCTATGCGTGATCCTGAATATCAGTCATCATGCGTACTGGGTACGCGTAAACGATGAGAAGGATCGCCCGACAGGAGTGCTGGCGGTCATAGCCTGTCTTCCGTTAAATGCTTGCCCCAACGCCGTGTCACATTATTCACGCAGAAAAAAGAACAAATCGATGAAATTGCTTACACGGATAATGGGCGTCGCTCTCTTGATGGTCGTTATTATCGGCGGCTACATCTGGTCGGGCATGTATACGATAGGCGCAGACGTGCCGCATTGGCCCATTACGGCGCGTATGATGGATTTGGTACGCCAACGCGCTATCGATCGTCATGCGAAAGAGGTCCAGGTGCCACGGCTCGATGATCCGCAGCTAATATTGAAAGGGGCCGGTCAATATGCGGCAATGTGTACGCAATGTCATCTTGCGCCCAATATGAAAAATTCGGAAATGCGTGACGGCCTGTACCCGTTACCTCCCGATCTCTCCAAAACCCGCGTCGATCCACGGATTGCTTTTTGGGTGATCAAACACGGCATCAAGATGAGTGCGATGCCGGCCTGGGGTGTCAGCCATGACGATGCGACCATTTGGAGCATGGTGGCTTTTCTGCAAAAGTTACCCGAGCTTACGCCTCAGCAATACCGCGATATAGTTGCCAGGGCACCTCCCGATGAGGATATGCATTAGGGGAATGTTACGATAAAAGTACGATAAAAGGGTCAGACTCGATTTTTTGAAGCGATAAAAGCGATATAAGGGTCACGAGCGTCACGCTAGTGTTCGCTTTTAACTTCGGACGCATGTGAGAGATAAAGCGCCACGCCGATGAGTGCGATAGATCCGCCGAGATAGAGCAGATCAAGCGGCGTTTCGATCTTCACCCTGATCGCTTCCTGGAATAGCGTTACGATCAGGATCATCAGAATCACTTTGGCGAGGCGCGATTTCAAATCGTCCAGATTTTCAATCAGCAGTATTTTACTGGATCTCGCCTCACCCTTA
>DAIETB010000124.1:0-3104 GCA_027345925.1 Sulfuriferula sp. | reverse complement strand
AAACTTGGACCAAAATCGAGAAATGGCTGGAAAGTGGTGCGCCCGACTGGATTCGAACCAGTGACCCTTGGCTTCGGAAACCAATACTCTATCCATCTGAGCTACGGGCGCGCCTGAGGTCGTCAGGATAACGATTTTCTGGTCCAGCGTCTATATCCAATCGTGAATAGGGGCTTTTGTATTTGATTATTTGGAGTTATGATTGCGCAACTGTTCGGGTTTGCCACTGTTTATAATGAGGATATAGCGATGAGCGATGATCACATTGAAATGACTGAAACGACACGTTTGCAGTTTGTCCTGGCGTTAGCGGGCGGTTTGTTCGCTCCGTTGATTGCTATTGTCTTGATTATTCTTTACGTGGTTAATATCGAAACGCATCACGCGAATGAAGTGCCCGCCGGTCAGGCTACTATTGCCGTAACAGGCGTGGCGCAAGGCGGACAAACGGGCGATTAACGGATTGGAGGCCGGGTCCGCGCGAATCGTCTCGAGGCTTGGACGGTTTATAAGGCAAGACCGGATCCGGTCTGTATGTCTGGTCGCGAAAGGAGTGGTCGAATGCCGTATGGTTGCGTAGCGATCTTGATCGGCTATGCGGCATGCGGATCTAAAAATCCTGAATTATTTTTATTGTGATTAATTCGCTGAAGGTTCGTTGGCGCTTTTCCTGTTGCGGTCGGGTTGCGCAATGGGATGGCCGATTGTTAATGTTACGGAAAGCCATCTGTATTTGATCTGTAATGAAGGCTTTTGCAATTGAATATTTGACGCTATAATTGAAAAATCTGCCGATTTGCAACTTTCTCTAGTTAAGGATGTACCGATGAGCGACGATCACATTAAAATGACAAAAACGACCCCAATGCAATTCACCGTAGCGCTTTTGGGCGGTTTGTTTGCTCCGTTAATAGTCATATTTTTAATAATTATGCTGCTGGTTAAAATTCATGACAGTCACGCTCAGGAAAGGCCGCTTGCAATGGACAGCGCTGCGGTCGATGCTCGGATTGCTCCGGTCGGACACCTGAACATCGTCGATGCAAATGCGGTTCATGTCGATATGACCGGCGAACAGGTATTCAATGCGGTATGTACGGCCTGCCATACGCCTGGCGCGCTCGGTGCGCCGAAATTCGGCAACAAGGCGATGTGGGCACCGCGTATCGCTCAAGGTTATCAAACGCTGATCAGCCATGCCTTGTCCGGTATTCGGAGTATGCCTCCGCGTGGCGGAAACCCCGATCTGACCAATCTGGAAATCGCTCGTGCGGTGGCGTATATGGCTGATGCGGGCGGCGCCAAATTTACTCCACCTGCCGCTGCGCCTGCAACGCCTGCCGCCGCAGGAGCTCCAGCCGCTGCTGGTTCTGCTCCGGCTGCTGGTTCTGCCCAGGCTCCGGCAAAGAAATAGTTCTGTAGAAAGGCCGGTTTCGGGTTGGGCAATATCCAGCCCGGGGCAAAAAAACAGCGCTCCCGGATAATCCGCCGAGCGCTGTTTTTACGCGCCGGTCATAAATCGCGTAAGCCTACTCGAGCCGCACGCGCGCAGAGCAATTCATAGTTGATGGTACCGGCTGATTCGGCAATGAGCTCGACCGGCAGATCTTTCCCCCAGAGGATGACTTGGCTGCCTACGCCTGCTGCCGGCAATTCAGTCAGGTCGGCAAACAGCATGTCCATCGATACCCGGCCTACTATGCGGGTGCGCTGTCCGTCGACCAGAATGGGCGTGCCGGTCGCAGCATGTCTCGGATAGCCATCGGCGTAGCCGCAGGCTACAACCCCGATACGGCTAGGTTTGTCCGCGACCCAGAGCCGTCCATAACCTAAAGGCATACCGCGGGCCAATGTCTGCGTGGCGATAATCCGGCTGTGCAGGGTCATGGCCGGCAATAAGCCCAAGCCGGCTGCGGTTTGATCGGGAAAAGGCGTGGCGCCGTACAGTGCAATTCCCGGGCGTACCCATTGTCCTTGACTCGCAGGATAACGGAACAAAGCGGCGGAATTGGCAAGACTGGCCGGGTAGGGCAATCCGTTAAAGCAGGATTGTATCGTTTCAAGCTGTCCGGAGATGCCATGATCGTCATCTGCGGTTGCAAAATGACTCATTAGCGTAATATCGCGAAGCATAGGCATCGCCTTTAAATCGGCTAAAGCCGGCTTAAAGTCTTGTGGCGTGAAGCCGAGCCGGTTCATGCCGCTGTTGAGCTTGAGGAAGACAGGTACGGGTTCTGCAAGTTTTGCTGTCCGTAACAGGTTAATCTGTTCGCGGTTATGTATAACTATGCTGAGTTTATAAGCTGAGCAAGGTGCTATTTCTTCGGCATCGAATATGCCTTCCAGTAATAATACCGGTTTATTGCATCCGCAATCCCGTAACGCAACGGCTTCGTCCAGGCTGGCGACGGCAAAGCCGTCAGCTTCCGCCAGCGCGGCGGCCGTTACTTTTATATCGTGACCGTAGCCGTTAGCCTTGACCACGGCCATAACCCGCGCATCGCCGGCGTGTTTGCGTGCGATGGACAAATTATGGCGTAACGCCGCTGCGTCGATGTGGGCGTATGTCGGTCGGGTCATAGTTTAAACCAGCCGGTCTCAATAATTGCCGGTATTGCCGCTGGCATAATTTTCGAAACGCGTATGCTCGCCCAGAAAGGTCAGACGCACCATGCCGATAGGGCCGTTACGCTGTTTGCCGATGATGATTTCCGCGCTGCCTTTATCCTGACTGTCGGGGTTATACACTTCGTCGCGATAAATAAACAGGATTACGTCGGCATCCTGCTCGATAGCACCCGATTCACGTAGATCGGACATGACCGGACGTTTGTTGGGCCGCTGCTCCAGTGATCGGTTCAACTGGGACAGCGCAACGATGGGCACTTGCAGTTCCTTGGCGAGCGATTTGAGCGAGCGGGAGATTTCGGAAATCTCGGTGGCGCGGTTCTCGCCGCTGGTAACGCTGGACATGAGCTGGAGATAGTCGATGATAATCAGCCCCAGCTTGCCGCACTGACGATGCAGGCGACGCGACCGGGCGCGCAATTCCAGCGCATTCAGGGCCGGGGTCTCATCGATGAAAATGGGCGCATCGTTAAGTT
>DAIETB010000108.1:0-3498 GCA_027345925.1 Sulfuriferula sp. | reverse complement strand
CCCATGATGCGCGATGCGATTTGCGCCTGCTGTTCGGCGACTACGCTGCCGGGAGTGCTAACCGTTACAGCCATGCGACCGGATTTGACCGTCATTGCCTGAACTTTGATATTGCGTGCCAACGGTTCGGTCGATTCGTCGGTTGTTTTTTTATCGCATCCGCTCAGGAGCAGACTGACGAGCAGAATCAGGGTTAAGGGTTGCGTAGGGCGATAAGTCACAATCGTAATCCTTTTATAATGAATCTAATCCCAGTTGGCCTAATGCGAGTTTTAGCGCGGCGCGCTGTATGATAAGGTCGTATTGTGCGGTAACGATGTCGGCGCGGGCCTTATCCAGCTGCGCCTGGGCGGCGAGTTGTTCGGTGATGGTGGCGACGCCGCTGGCGTAGCGTTTGTCGACTAGGCTCGCCGCTTCTTCTGCCTGCGTCAGCGCCAGTTGCCGGACGCCAAGTCGCTGTTCGGCTTCGCTTGCTTTGCGTTTGGCATCGGCGACCTGAAAGGCGATATTCGCTTCCGATTGCGAGAGTTTTGCAGCGGTTTCATTCTGCGCCGCCCGTGCACGATCGACACCGGCTTTGGTTATTCCGCCATCGAAAGCGACCCACGACACGGTGCCGCCGATGGTATAAGAGCTCGCGCCGAAGCCCATTTGCGGGTCGTTCCAGTCCTGCCGCAGCATAAACCCGACTTGCGGGTGGTAGAGTGCTTTGGCGATATCGACGCCGGCCTGGTTCGCTTCGAGCTGATGGCGCAAAGCATTGATGCCGGGATTGTTGGCGACGGCAATCTGTTTCAGGTCGCCGGAATTGGAAGGTACCGGAGCGACAGCGACCGGCGACCCTATGTCCAGCGGTTCGGTCAAGGGCAGGCCGAGTAACAGATGCAACTGGTCCAGCGCATTGGCTACGGCGTTTTCGGCTTGAGTGCGCTGAACTCGGACATCCTGCAAATGGACTTCCGCCGACAGCAGATCGCTTTTGACTATGACGCCTTTTTCAACCATTTTTTGCATCATGTCCACCTGGGACGCGGCTGCATTTTCGCTTTGTTTCGTCACACTCAGATAGGCGCGGGTGGCATAAACGCCCTGATAGGCACGGAGTACCTGAAAAATCACTTGCTGCCGGGCCGCCAGGTCGCCGTTCTGTGCCGCCTGGATGTACGCTTGCGCCTGCTTTATCCCGCCGCTGATCATGCCGCCGCTATAAACCGGAATTTGCATTTCCACGCGGGTATTATAGTTTTTTACGAAGCCGGGATAATTCAGGTTTGAGGGGGCTACTGTCAGCGCTCCCGGGCTGCCAGGATTGAATTGCCCTGCGCCGAAATCGTTGAAATTCGCATTGCGCTGGGATAAACGCAGACCGAATGCGGTCAGGGCATCGTTAGTCCCGATTGCATTTACCGATGCGGTCAATTGGGGCATGCGTCTGCCTTGCGCCTGACCCAGTCCGGCTTCGGCCTGTTGTACCTGCTCCCGGCTGGCGACCAGATCGAAATTTTGCTGCAGGGCGGTATTTACGCACTGGGCAAACGTTAAGGTCTGGGCCGTCGCAGCAGCCGGTATCCAAGGCAGCCATGAAGCCAGAAGGAGCGCAGGCAAAGGGAGGCGTCGAGGTGACGCGGAGCAATCTTTCATTTTCGAAGTAACCGTTATTGCAAACATGACATGGCGGCAATAATAACAGCAACGCGCTATCGTTGCTGATAGGAAAATATATTAGATTATAATTATATACTAATTTTAAGCTATAGGCTTTATGCAAAATTTCATTTAGTGCAGGGACACTGCGTTACCTATCCCGTATTGTTGTAGAATAACGGATTATTATAAAGTTTTTTGGAGTGATGCATGGCTTTTTCCGATCTCGGTCTGGTGCCTGAGATACTGCGCGCGGTAACAGAGTGCGGTTATACCGAACCTACGCCTATCCAGGCGCAGGTGATACCGGTCGCATTGACCGGATGCGATGTGATGGCCGGAGCGCAAACCGGAACCGGCAAAACCGCCGGCTTCACTTTGCCCATGCTGAGCCGGCTTGCTCCGTATGCGACATCCAGCCCATCGCCGGCCCGGCATCCGGTTCGCGCCCTGATTTTGACGCCGACCCGCGAGCTGGCGATTCAAGTGGAAGAAAGCGTACACAAGTACGGCAAATATCTGCCATTAAGGACTACGGTAGTTTATGGCGGGGTCAACATGAACGCGCAGATCGACAAACTGAGGGGAGGAGTGGATATTCTGGTCGCTACCCCCGGGCGCCTGCTCGATCATGTGCAAAATAAAACCGTCGATCTGTCGCACATGCAGATATTCATACTCGACGAAGCCGACCGGATGCTGGACATGGGATTTATGCCCGATCTGCGGCGCATTATCGAACTGCTGCCGCCGGAACGGCAGACCATGATGTTCTCGGCGACATTTTCCGGCGAGATCAAAAAACTGGCCGATACGATCATGAATCTGCCGCAGCTGATCGAAGTCGCCGGGCGTAACACAGCCGCCGAAACGGTCAAGCAGCTGGTGCATCCGGTCGCCAAGGAATACAAGCATGCGTTGCTGACGCACCTGATCAAATCGCGCAGTTTGCGGCAGGTGCTGGTATTTTGCGGCACCAAACTGGGCGCAAACCGGCTGGCGCAGCATTTGAGCCGCAACGGGATTCCGGCCAACGCGATTCATGGCGATAAAACGCAATCGGCGCGGGTGGAGGCGCTGGACCAGTTCAAGCAGGGCGTCATTCAGGTGCTGGTGGCGACCGATGTTGCGGCGCGCGGCATCGATATCGACCAGTTGCCGTTTGTCGTGAATTACGATTTGCCCCGCGCGGCCGAGGATTACGTACATCGTATCGGCCGTACCGGTCGCGCCGGTGCATCGGGCGAAGCCTTGTCCCTGGTGGCAGAAGACGAATTGCGCTATCTGGCGGATATCGAAGCGTTGCTTAACATGAAAATCCCTACCGAAATCGTCGACGGTTTTACGCCGCCGCTCAATGCGATGCCTGAACCGGTGCGGGCCAGCCGCCAACGCAGCGACGCTGCAACTCGCAAGCCGCCTGAAACGGTGGCCAAACGAGCGTATGCCGAGATCGAAGTGCCGGATATGCCTTTGCTGAAACCGGTGAATTCGGCGGCCAGGCAAAAACAGGTCGCGGCGCTGTTTTTACCGCCAGCCAGACAGTTGGGCGGAAAGCCCTGACAGCGGCTTCCCGTTCGAAATCGCCGCTTTACGGCAGATTATTACCACCACTTCTCGTAAATAATCCGGCTGGGCGGCACCGCGATGCTCGCCAGCACTGCGCTGACATCTTCGACCATACCTTGGGGACCGCATAAATAATACAGGGTTTCGTTGCTGGTGCCGGCATCGAGCAAGAGTTGAGCGTCGATACGGCCGCTACGGCCGCGCCACGCGGGGTCCGCCTGGGTGAGGGTTACCAGGCGATGCAGATTCGGCAAGCGGCTCAATGCTTCGATTTCCTGCTGGAAC
>DAIETB010000095.1:0-2642 GCA_027345925.1 Sulfuriferula sp. | reverse complement strand
TGCTGTTGGCAACTTCCGCTACGCATTTCAGGCATAACGGCAGCCCCAATCGCTGGGGGGCTTATGATACGGGTGCCGCCAGCGAAAATATCTGTTTGCAGGCCGCGGCGATGGGACTACATGCCCATCAGATGGGCGGCTTCAATGCCGACAAAATCCAGAAAGCGTTCAGTATCCCGGCAGAATATCAGTGTATGGCGATGATTGCCATCGGTTATCAGGCCGAGCCAGGTATGCTGGACGAGACGATGACTGAGCGCGAATTGGCCGAGCGCAAGCGTGAACCTCTGGCGACACGATTTTTTGCGAATGCGTGGGGCATGGGTATTACGAGCAGCATGAACGGTCCGTGACCGTATGTTTGGCACCGATTATCCTGTACTTCAGAGATAAATCGCACAAGAGCCGCTCGTTTTCCTTGGGCGCGAGGTATGGCCAGCCGGAGTCGGCACTGTTTACGCATTGGACAGAACAGGCAGTATGCCGTAAAATGACAGAATTCTTGCAAAAGCGGGCGCGGTGCGAACCATGCCCGCTTCTTTGTATAAGCCTCAGGCGCCGTGTGATTGAGCGATTGCAACAGATTGGCTCGATCCGGCAGGGCCTTGGGCAACCTAACGAGTCCTAACACCGGAGTTATTCCTTGTCGCATGTTCAATCCGCTATCCTGGTGCTTGCCGACGGTTCGATTTTTCGCGGTACGGCTATCGGCGCAACCGGCGCAACCGTCGGCGAGGTAGTATTTAATACTGCCATGTCCGGTTACCAGGAGATATTGAGCGACCCCTCTTACGCTCGTCAGATTGTCGCGTTAACTTATCCGCATATCGGCAATACCGGGGTTAATAGCGAGGATTGCGAATCCTGCCGGATCCACGCTGCCGGCCTGATAATCCGCGATTTGCCGCTGCTGGCAAGCAATTTTCGCTCGCTGCGCAGTCTGGGGGAGTTTCTTTTAGCGCATGGTCTGGTCGCTATTGCCGATATCGATACGCGGCGTTTGACACGCTTGTTGCGGGAAAAGGGTGCTTTGGCCGGCTGTATTATGGCGGGCGATGTCGACGAAGAGGAAGCGTTGCGCCTGGCGCGCGGTTTTCCCGGATTGGCGGGAATGGATCTGGCCAGGGTGGTTTCCGCCCAGTCGCCGTATGTCTGGACCGAGGGCGCCTGGCGACTTGGAGCCGGATTTAATGAGCCAGCTTCGATGCCTTTTCATGTCGTCGCCTACGATTACGGGATTAAACGCAACATTCTGCGCATGCTGGCGGATCGCGGTTGCAAAATTACCGTCCTGCCAGCGCAGGCCAGCGCTAAAGAGGCGCTGGCGCTTAAACCGGACGGTATCTTTTTATCCAACGGCCCCGGTGATCCGGAACCGTGCGATTACGCGATTGCGGCAATCGGAGAGTTGCTGGAAACCGGCGTACCCATGTTCGGGATTTGTCTCGGGCATCAGTTGCTGGCGCTGGCTTCCGGGGCCAAAACCGTGAAAATGAAATTCGGTCATCACGGCGCGAATCATCCGGTCAAGGATCTGGATAGCGGACGGGTAATTATCAGCAGCCAGAATCACGGTTTTGCGGTCGATGCCGCAAGTTTGCCGGAGAATCTGCAAGCGACTCATGTATCGCTGTTTGACGGTTCCCTGCAGGGAATCAGGCGGACCGATGCGCCGGTGTTCAGTTTTCAGGGGCATCCGGAAGCCGCTCCCGGGCCGCAGGATCTGGATTATTTGTTCGATCGTTTCGTCGGTCTGATGCAGGCCCGGTAACCCGATTTATTGAAAGTCGCGCGTTGTGCGCCGATTTGCCGTTTTTATAGCCCAAAACCATGTCCAAGCGTACAGATATACACAGCATATTAATCATCGGTGCAGGTCCTATCGTTATCGGGCAGGCTTGTGAATTCGATTATTCCGGCGCGCAAGCCTGCAAGGCGTTGCGCGAGGAAGGTTATAAAATCATCCTGGTCAACTCCAACCCAGCGACGATCATGACCGATCCGGATATGGCCGATGTCACGTATATCGAGCCGATTACCTGGGGCGTCGTCGAAAAAATTATCGCCAAAGAGCGACCCGATGCGCTCTTGCCGACCATGGGCGGCCATACTGCATTGAATTGCGCGCTCGACCTGGCCCGGCACGGAGTGCTGGAACGTTATGGCGTAGAGATGATCGGCGCGTCGCGCGACGCTATTGATATGGCGGAAGACCGCGAAAAATTCAAACAGGCTATGACCCGCATCGGTCTGGCTTCGCCACGCTCATCGATTGCGCACAGTATGGAAGAAGCGTTACAAGTGCAGGCGGTAATGGGTTTTCCCACGATTATCCGGCCTTCGTTTACGATGGGTGGCACGGGCGGAGGTATTGCTTACAATAAAGTAGAATTTCTCGAAATCTGCGAACGCGGGCTCGAAGCGTCACCGACTCACGAACTGCTGATCGAAGAATCGCTGATTGGCTGGAAAGAGTACGAAATGGAAGTCGTGCGCGATCGCAAGGATAATTGCATTATCGTCTGCTCCATAGAAAATCTGGACCCGATGGGGGTGCATACCGGCGATTCGATTACGGTTGCGCCGTCGCAGACGCTGACCGATCGCGAATACCAGATCATGCGCAATGCCTCGATCGCCGT
>DAIETB010000089.1:0-8011 GCA_027345925.1 Sulfuriferula sp. | reverse complement strand
GCAATATATTCAACAAATTACCGAACAAACCACGGCCGGCACCCAGCAAACCGCATCGTCTATCGGCGAATTATCCACGCTGGCTGCCGATTTGAAAAAATCCATTTCCGGTTTCAAGCTGGCTTGAACTGTTCCGGGCGGATAGTCGCATGTTTTCAACGGAAGCGCCGGGACTCGCGCTTCCCTCTTAACCGTACCGATAATAATAACAAATGATTTGATAGGTAAAAATATGAGCGATATGGCCGAATACGATATTGCACCGCTAAGCTGGATCAAAACCGAAATCGATCATGCGTTGCAGCAGATTTATGAATTGCTGACTCATTTCAAAGTAAACGAAGACGATCCGGCCGCTTTGCGCCCGGTCCGCACTTATCTTCATCAGGTGCGAGGCGCAGTCGAAATGGTCGATTTGCCAGGCGTTGCGCTGGTCTGCCAGGAGATCGAGAACCTGGCTGAAGCGCTGGAACATGCAACGGTCGAGGTCACCGGAGACATGCTTGATCTGCTTGCGGATGCGGGGCACGCCGTAGAACATTATCTGGATGAGTTACTGAAAGACAAACCCAATCTCGAACTGCTGCTGTTTCCAGTCTATCAACGCTTGCGCGCGGCGCGCGGCGTAGTTCAAACCAATGAAAGCGACCTGTTTTTTCCCGATATGAACCAGCGTGCTCCGACCGCCGGGAATGCGTCGGATTTAAATCCGGCAGAACGCCTGCAACTCATCAAACAATCCCGGACTCAGTTTCAACGCGGTTTATTGGGATTTTTACGCCAACAGGATACCGATCAGGGACTGAATGCCATGCGCAGCGCGGTTTCCGGCGTGGAAACCGCCATGACGACATCCGCCGGTCGCACTTTCTGGTGGGGTGCCGGCGCATTCGTGGATTGCCTGGTCTATCATTCGATAGAACCGAATTTTGCGGTAAAACAATTATGCGGCCGCATCGATCTACAGATGCGACGGCATATCGAAGGCTCACATAAAATCGCCGAGCGCCTGCTGCGTGATCTTTTGTATTTTATAGCGCAAAGCCGCGATATCAACGAGCATGTTGCCGAAGTAAAAAAAACATTCGACCTGACGCGACTGCTTCCCAATCCTATCGACACATCCAAGGAAATACGCGAGTTACGTTATTCGCTCAAGAAAATTTTACTCACGCTGAATAACGCCAAAGAATTCTGGATAAAATTCGCTTCCGGCCATCGGGCTTCGCTGCCCGGCTTTCAAACAACCATCAGCGATCTGAACGATCTGACTGCAAGTTTGAACAATACGCAAATCAACAAACTGATCAATGAAATTCGGGGCGTTGCCAACGACTATCCCGATTTTCCCGCACAGCGTCACGAAGCGGTCAATCTGGAAGTTGCCACCACTTTATTGCTATTGCAAAACAATCTGGAGCATTACGAAAATATCAGCGGCGAACTCTTGCAGCAAGTCGAAGTGCAGACCCAGCGACTCCGCGCCGCAGCCTATTCGGAAAGCAGTCTTGCCGATATCGCAGAAATCCCGCTGCTAGACGAAATTTCGCGCCAGGCCCAGGAAAAATTGTTAATGGCGCAAGTGGCCCAGGAAATTCAGCTGAATATACAAAAAATAGAAGAAGCACTAGACAGTTTTTTTCGAGACCCGATGCATGAAAGACAGCTTATAGCCGGCCTGAATCGTCCTCTTACCGAAATCCAGGGCGCATTGAATATCATGCAACTCGATGCTGCCGCTCAAATCCTCGAACAAACCCACAGCATGATTAACAGGCTCGCCGATCCGGCTGCAGCGATAGACGAATCGACATTCCCCATTATTGCCGACGCGATCAGCAGTATCAGCTTATATGTCGACGCTCAGCGCTATAACCGGCCCGCGGCGCTCAATCTGTTGCAGCCGATCCTGATCCAGCTCGGCCTGGCTCAGGATTTTCCGGCAGCGAGCCCAGCGAACGAACGCATAGAGGACGAACTGAAAACGCTCAACACGGATTTATATCATCAGCTTGAAGCATGGCAAAACCTTACGGATAAAGAGGCCGCCAAAGGTAAACTCGTTGAGACTTTAATCAAAATCGGTCAGGACGCAGAACTGGTCGGCGATCCGGAGCTCAAAGCCCAAACCGGAGAAATCCTTGCACAAATCAAGGCAGACAACGACCATGCGTTAATCGAACTGGCCCGCAAAATGGGTGTGCCTGTACCCGGTAGCGAGACCAAAGAGGCTCAACCTGTACAGCCTGCAGAAGAAATCGACGCCGAACTGCTGGCCATATTTCTCGAAGAAGCCCGTGAAGTACTGGTAACGATAGAAAATTCTCTGGAAATGATTGGCGGCAATGCCCACGATCTCGACGCTTTGCGTATTTTGCGCCGTAGTTACCATACCCTTAAAGGCAGCGGCCGGATGGTGGGCCTGAACGAACTGGGCGAAGCAGCCTGGGCTATCGAGCAACTACTCAATCTTTGGTTGCAGGATGAAAAAACGGCTACGCCTGAATTGTCGACCGTGCTGAACCTTGCCTACCCGACTTTCTCAACCTGGATAGACGCGCTGCAAAATAGCGTCATCCCCGATATCGATTACCACTCGCTGATTGCGCAGGCTGATCAATTGCGACTGACTGACTCGAGCAAATCCACTGCGGCAGCAAAAATTATCGAAGAATCGGCATTCAGGGACGATATTGCGCCAGCAGAGAATTCGTCCGGAGCGGAAGTCGAGCTCCCCGTTCAGCATGACATCACTGCCGCAGAGTCTGATATACCGTTAAATCCGCTGGCTGAAGAAGCCGATCTGGCAACCGCCCTATCTGACGGCAGTAATACAGATTTGCCTCCATTCGAAGCTGCTGCTCCGGAACATAGCGATATTTCATTACAAGAACCGGATAGCAGCGATGAATTTTATGCATCGGTTTTTTTCGATACGGAAGAAACCAGCGAGGTGACAGTACTCGAAGACGTCATCCCCGCCGCGACGGTCGAATTCGGAAATGAAGGCATTGCGCAAACAATACCTGACAATTATGACTTGGAACCTACCGATGAGCGTATCGCGATAGGGACGAATCTGATCTCGCCGATGTTGCTCGATATCTTTTTACGCGAAGCAAGCCAGCATTACCAGACTTTGCGCGACGAATTCGACCGGCGGCAACACAACCCCACAGAAACCGTAAGCTATGAATTCATGCGCGCCGCTCATACCCTGGCGGGTATCGCCGGCTTGACCGGGTTCGCGACCGTAGCCGATCTGGCACATGCTTTGGAGTCCTGGCTCAATCGCCTGCACAGCACCGGTTCGCCTTTGCCCGATAACGACCTGACGACGGATGCCGCCATCAACCGGATCGGCCAAATGCTCGAAAGCATAATTCGACAGCAATCCCCCGGTCCAGAAACCGATTTGATAGAACAAATCAACCACGCCCAGATCAGTATACCAGCGCCTCAAGACGACAGCCTCACGAATTCCGGCAGCGACGATAGTGCAGCCTTCCTCCCGGAATTTGTGCGCGAACGGTCTGCCGAACTCCCAAGCGTAGTTCAGGATGCCGACATAGTACACACGGACCCTACACTCGATGCCTTGCTTTTACCCAGTGATAATCCGGACCAGCAGCATAAAGTTACCGATGACGTAGACGATCAGTTATTGCCGATTTTCCTGGAAGAAGCCAACGACCTGCTACCGGAAATCGAAAAATCGGTCCGCAATTGGCGGCAGGATCCCGATGGCGAAGAACAGACGAATATCCAGCGCTTACTGCACACGCTCAAAGGCAGCGCACGCATGGCAGGTGCAATGCGTCTGGGCGAACTGACGCATACGCTGGAAACGGAAGTCGTCGAAACGATCAACAAACATTCGGCCAGCGAGACCGATTTCGATCGTTTCGAAACCGAACTAGACCAGTTAAATATTGCAATCGAACAATTGCGCAATCCTGTTCCGTCCCCGTTCCCCGTTTCTATTGCCGATGGCAGTGACGACGGACGCAAACCCCCTCCCTCGGCAGATCAGCCCGCTAATACGCCGGCGATTGCGGAAAACGAGGCGGCAATGCAAACCTTGCGCGTTCGTGCCGAAACCGTAGACAGACTGGTAAATGAAGCCGGCGAAATCAATATTACCCGCTCCAGACTGGAAAGCAGCGTGACCAATATTCGACTGGGAACCGTAGAGCTCAACGAAAACCTGCAGCGACTGCGGGCTCAGTTAAGGGAACTGGAAATCCAGGCCGAAAGCCAGATGCAATCGAATCTGTCGCACATGCGCAACGAAGATGCCCAATTCGATCCGCTGGAATTCGACCGTTTTACGCGACTCCAGGAACTCACACGCATGATCGCGGAAAGCGTCAACGACATCGGTACAGTCCAGCAAAATCTGGCTATCGGACTTAACGAAACCGATGCGGCTATCACCCAGCAAGGGCGCCTGGCCAAAGATCTGCAGCAGGCTCTGATGCATATCCGCATGGTTCCCTTAGCCAGCATTTCAGACCGGCTGCATCGTACGGTACGTCTGGCGGCCAAAGATCTCGGCAAAAAGGCAAGCCTGCAACTGGTAGGTGCGCATGTCGAATTCGACCGCGGAATTCTGGACAAAATAGTAGCACCGCTTGAACATTTGCTGCGCAATTCGGTGGCGCACGGCATAGAAATGCCGCAAGAGCGGATAATTGCGAATAAATCCGAATACGGAGAAATCGTTCTTTATACCCGCCAGGAAGGCAATGAAATCATTATTGCACTGCGCGATGACGGCAGGGGGCTCGATCTTGAAGCAATTCGTACCAAAGCCATAGAAAACGGCGTCATCGAGTCTGGAGCCGAAATACCTGTAGACGAACTGATGCAGCTCATTTTTACCAGCGGATTCTCTACTGCAGAATCGGTTACAACACTATCCGGCCGCGGCATCGGCATGGATGTAGTAAAAAACGAAATCACACAGCTCGGCGGCCGCATCGATCTGGCTTCAGAAACCGGTAAAGGCGTTCAATTTTCCATCTATCTTCAGTTGACTCTGGCCGTCACGCAAACTGTCATGGTGACCGTTTCCGACCGGAAATATGCCATACCGTCGGCGACCGTCGAACAAGTCCAGGAATACAAAACCCCACGCCTTCAAGAACTGTTGGCGGCCAGACAGATAAGCTGGCAGAATAATCATTACGATTTTTTCTATCTTCCCCATTTGCTCGGTGAAACCCACAAGCAACCGGTAGTCCAGAATTATAGTCCGGTACTGCTGTTGCGCAGCGGTAACCAGCGCGTAGCGATACTGGTCGATCACCTCACGGGCAATCAGGAAGTCGTGGTCAAAAATATCGGACCGCAACTGTCCCGGGTCGTAGGCATTGCCGGCGCTACCGTCATGGGTAACGGACAGATTGTGCTGATCCTCAATCCGGTACAACTGGCCCAGCGTCAGGGTCCGTTGGCGCGCAGCAATCTTCTGACAGCGTCTGCCCACGATGCAACACCGGACCGTCCCGTCATCATGGTGGTCGACGATTCGCTCACTGTGCGTAAAATTGCCAGCCGGATGCTGAATCGTGAGGGCTATGAGGTAGTTACCGCCAAGGATGGTATCGACGCTTTGCAACTTCTGCAGAACACGACCCCCGTAGCGATGCTGCTCGATATCGAAATGCCGCGAATGGACGGATTCGAATTGACCAAAGTCATGCGAGCGGATCATAAAATGGCGAACATCCCCATCATCATGATCACCTCGCGGACCGCCGACAAACATCGAGACCACGCATTCAGCCTCGGGGTCAATGCCTATCTCGGCAAACCCTATCAGGATGAAGTGCTGCTGGAAAAAATCAGGGAACTGAGCGGCGCCGACGCTACGGCCTGATACGAGACTCACTGTTAAACGTCTACCCCCTTGACGCTTTTACCTGCAAGGGGGCGAATGTCAGAAACCGGCTACCGGCTTATACGCGCCCGTATATCTCCGAGCCTTGCTTCACAAACTCTATCGCTTTCACTTCCATGCCCTGCTGTAACGCCGCTTGCTCTGACAAGCCTTGCTGAGCCGCGTAATCGCGCACGTCCTGCGTAATTTTCATCGAACAGAAATGCGGCCCGCACATGGAACAGAAATGCGCCACTTTAGCCGAATCCTTAGGCAGGGTTTCGTCGTGAAATTCGCGCGCCTTGTCAGGATCTAGGCCGAGGTTGAACTGGTCTTCCCATCGGAACTCGAACCGTGCCTTGGATAAGGCATTATCCCGGATCTGGGCACCGGGATGGCCTTTTGCCAGATCCGCTGCATGCGCCGCTACCTTATACGCCATGATGCCATCTTTTACGTCATTCTTGTCGGGCAAACCCAGATGCTCCTTGGGCGTGACGTAACACAGCATCGCCGTGCCGTACCAGCCGATTTGCGCCGCGCCGATGGCGCTCGTAATATGATCGTAACCGGGCGCGATGTCGGTAGTCAGCGGGCCCAGCGTGTAGAACGGCGCTTCGTCGCACCAATCCAGTTGCAGATCCATATTTTCCTTGATCAACTGCATCGGCACGTGACCCGGACCTTCTATCATCACCTGGCAATCGTGCTTCCATGCCACCTGGGTGAGTTCGCCCAGCGTTTTCAGTTCCGCCAGTTGGGCTTCGTCGTTCGCGTCATAAATCGATCCGGGACGCAATCCGTCGCCCAGACTGAAACTGACATCGTAAGCCTTCATGATGGCGCAGATGTCCTCGAAGTGCGTATAAAGAAAGCTCTCTTTATGATGCGCCAGACACCATTTGGCCATGATCGAACCACCGCGCGAGACGATCCCTGTCATACGTTGCGCGGTCAGCGGCACATGCGCGAGGCGCACACCGGCGTGTATGGTAAAGTAGTCCACCCCTTGTTCGGCCTGCTCGATCAGGGTATCGCGGAACATTTCCCAGGTCAGGTCTTCCGCCTTGCCGTTGACCTTTTCCAGCGCCTGATAGATCGGAACCGTGCCGATAGGCACCGGCGAATTGCGGATAATCCATTCGCGGGTTTCGTGGATATTCTTCCCGGTCGACAAATCCATCACTGTATCGCCGCCCCAGCGTATTGCCCAGGTCATTTTTTCGACTTCTTCCTGGATAGACGAGCCGAGCGCCGAATTGCCGATGTTGGCGTTGATTTTGACCAGAAAATTACGACCGATGATCATCGGTTCGGTTTCGGGGTGATTGATATTGGCCGGAATGATGGCGCGGCCGCGCGCCACCTCGTCACGGACGAATTCCGGCGTGATTTTTTCCGGCAAAGCCGCACCGTAAGCCTGACCGCGATGCTGGCGGCTCAGCAGGTCGTACATTTTCTGCCCCGTGGGTCCTGCGGTTTTGAGCGCTGCGAAATATTCTTCGCGACGCATGTTTTCGCGGATCGCGACGTATTCCATCTCCGGCGTAATAATGCCGCGCCGCGCGTAATGCATTTGCGTAACATTCGCGCCCGCTATCGCTTTGCGCGGCTGACGCAACAAGCCGGGGAAGCGCATGGCATCCAGATTCGCATCATGCGAGCGCATGTTACCGTATTCGGAACTCAAGCCTCCCAGCACTTCCGTGTCGCCGCGCTCGGCAATCCAGTCGGCGCGCACCGATTCCAGACCGCGACGTATATCGATATCGGCAGCGGGATCGCTGTACGGCCCCGAACAGTCATACACGTAAATCGGCGGATTCGCTTCGGCGCCCATAGAGTCTGGGGTATCGGACTGGCTGATTTCCCGCATGGGCACCCGGATGTCCGACCGGGAACCGGACACGTAAATTTTGCGCGAATTGGGTAAAGTTTGCACCGCAGCCTCGTCGACGTGGGCGGTGGCAGCAATAAATTCGGGATTGGCGTTCATTGACAGGCGTCCTTGGCAAATAGCGTAGGAGCATCGAGTGCTTCCCTACGACGGCATAATCCGTATCAGGTTCAAAGGGTATCTCTCGCTTCATGCATTTTTCGCATGAAGACCCCTAGCAGAAGTGTTAA
>DAIETB010000081.1:0-3673 GCA_027345925.1 Sulfuriferula sp. | reverse complement strand
CTGGAAAATGGCGATAAATTCCTCGTAGTCGACCGCAATCGAAATCGCCTGACGCAAGTCGCGCGCCCTCTCGGAATAGCCGCCGACCACATTGTCCAGCATATTGAATCCGACAAAGGAAATCGTAGGCATCACAGCACTCACCAGGCTCATGCCCTGCGCGCGCATGGCAGCGCTCAATTGCGCGTGGCCTGTTGCATCGATGCGTATCGCCTGATCGAAACTTTCGGCGTTGACGCCGGCCAGATCGTAATAGCCCTGCAGAAATTTATTCCAGTAAGGAATAGTCTCTTTTTCCAGATTGAAAACAATCGTATCGATAAAAGGCAGCGGTTTACCCGCATCGCGCAATAAGCCGGCGGCCCGGTCGCCGGGTTCGCCGCTGCTCGGATATTTTTCGCCGTGAAACCAAGGATTACGTATCAGTCTTATCTGCCGGTTCGGATCGTTTACGCTAAGTTGATAGGCGCCCGTGCCGACGGGATGCCAGTCCAGGGTAAAATTGCGCTTAGCCATGCCGGGCTGATGATAAAAGGCATCGATTTCGGGGGCGATTGGCGCGAAAAACGGCATCGCCAGCCAATACATGAATTGCGGATATTTGCCTTTCAGCCGGATCCGGTACGTGTAACGGTCAACCACCTCGGCACCGGCCAATGGAGTGCGATTCAAATCCAGATAAGCATCGTCCGGTAACGAACGCGCCTGTTTTTCCAGCAGATCGGCATAATCCTTGAGTCCAATGATATACCCCGACATCAGGCCAAGAATCGGCGAATTCACTTGCGGCGACGCCAGCCGCTTGATTTCGTAAACATAATCCGCCGCGACCAGTTCACGGGTTGATGTATGGTTGAAATCACTCCAGGATCGGGCCTCCCGGACACGATCACCGCGATAATAAGGTAACCCACGGCTATCTTGCGCGAAAGCCGGATGCGGCTGGTAATAGATACCGGGACGCACATGCAGTTCGTAAACACTCTGCGCGATTTGCTCAGGACGAGCATTGTCCGGCAATGTACGACCGGCGGCATCGAGATAGCTTACTTTCGGCATCGCCGTCAACGTAGCCGGGATGAGCGTGTAAGGGCGCTTGAGGTAATGGTATTGCAGCGGCGGTTCATAAATCTGCGCCAGGATTTCAATTTCATCCTCGCTGTACGATTGAGCCGGGTCCAGATGCTTGGGTCGTTCTACGAACGACAGATATAAAGTATTGGCATTGCGTTCGCTGGCCGGATAGGGATCGTTCCAGACGCTCTGCTTGCAGCCTGCAAGCAATAAAACTATTATCAATATGCCAATTCGAATCATTATGCGAGTTTAACCCAGCGCCCGGACTATGGGTATAATAGCCGTGCTATTTACTACAGACAATTCAGGAGAATATATGGGATTTCTACGCGATAAACGCATACTCATTACCGGTTTGATCAGTGATCGTTCGATTGCTTACGGTATTGCCCAAGCATGCCATCGCGAAGGCGCCACGCTGGCCTTCACTTATCAGGGCGATAAAATCAGAGAGCGTGTCACCGCGCTGGCCGCAGAATTCGGCAGCAGTATCGTACTTCCCTGCGATGTCGGCAGCGATGAAGAAATCCATCAATTATTCGTCGATTTGAACAAGCAATGGGACACCTTGGACGGCATCGTCCATGCTATCGCATTCGTTCCCAAGGCGGCATTAGCCGGCGATTATCTCGATTCCGTTACGCGCGAATACTTTCAGATCGCGCATGACATCAGTTCGTACAGTTTCGCCGCACTGGCGAAAGCCGCACTACCGATGATGCAAGGCCGTAACGCCGCGCTACTTACTTTGTCGTATCTGGGCGCGATACGCTCCGTGCCTGCTTACAACGTCATGGGACTCGCCAAGGCCAGCCTTGAATCGAATGTCTATTACATGGCACAAAGTCTGGGTCCTAAAGGAATACGCGTCAACGCGGTTTCGGCAGGACCGATTAAAACCCTGGCCGCCAGCGGCATTACGGGATTCAGCAAAATACTCAATCATGTCGAAAAACACGCTCCGCTGCGCCGCAACGTAACCATTCTGGAAGTCGGCAATACGGCGGCTTTCCTGTTATCTGACTTATCCAGCGGCATAACGGGTGAAGTCACTTATGTCGATGCAGGTTTCAATACCACGATGGGTGGCGATTTCGAGTAGCCTGAACAAAATTCGCCCCGGGGACGGGGCGAACAGATTAACGACTCTTCTTTCGCTCTGACGCTCTGTTATTGAGCCAGTCGACCAAACGGAATATCCTTGATGACAATTTTGGCTTTCGCTGAAAGCCCGGAAATATAATCGCTAAACGCCTGCTCGGTTTCGGTATTAGCCATTTGAGTCTGCACCGCCTTGAGTTGTGCAGGATCGGCTGCCTGACCGGGTGCGACTTGCGTTATCCGCACCAGAATGTAATTGCCTGTTACGTTCACAGCGCCGAAATAGGCTGGAAGCTTTTTTGCGTTAGCCGAAAAAATGCCGGTCACCAGGGCCGGATCGGTATTTTGCAAATGATCACGACTGACCCATGTAAAACCGCTCCAATGTATCTGGGCCGGCTCTTTCCCAGTGTTTAACTGATTCAGCAACGCTACGCCTTGCTTTTGAGTCAACGCTTGCGCTTGCTGCTTTTTAAGTTGTTGCTCAATCGAAGCGCTGACTTCATTCAGGGTTTGGACATAAGACGGCTTGTATTCAAGCAAGCGTGCCGAAACCAGAGTGTTCGGCGAAACTTCAATCGCATCGGTATTGCGTTTATTTTTCAGTACGTCATTAGAAAATAGCGCCTGCAGCATTTTCGGCGAATTCAGTATTCCGGCCGCCCCGCCGGACAAACTGATCCAGGGCGACGTTTGCAGCGGAATATGTAGCGCATCGGCAATCGGCTGCAAGGTCTGCGATTGCTCGAATACCTGATTGCTGAAACGTTCCGCCACATCGGCAAATTGTTTGACCGCCTGCTGCTTTTGCAACTCGTCGGTGATTTCGCCAGCCACTGCATCGAGAGGACGGACATGCGCAGGCCGAATCCCTGTCAACTGGATGACATGATAGCCGTAATCGGTAGCTACAGGTCCTGCAATCTGGTTTTTCTGCATGCCGAAAACGGCATCTGCAAACGGCTTCACCATCGCCGTGCGGGCAAACCATCCTAATTCTCCGCCTTGGGCAGCCGATCCCTTATCGTCCGAATACTGTTTCGCCAATCCGGCAAAAGCGGCAGGATGAGCGCTTGCCTGCTGATACAGGCGTTCGGCACGCTGTCTGGCGGCGTCCCGTTGCTGAGCGCTGGCGCCAGCCGGAACAGCAATCAGGATATGGCGTGCTTCGCGCTCTTCGGGTTCGCTGAATTTCGTCAGGTTCTGGTCGTAATATTGCTTGATTACTGCAGGCGGAATGGAAATGCGCTTGGCAACATCGTTCAAAGATAATACGGCGTACTGGAAACGCCCTTGAGCCGGTATCGTATATTCTGTTTTATGCTTATCGTAGTAAGCTTTGATTTCTTGCGGCGTAATCGTTATCTGCGCCAGAAAAGACGAAGGACTGATTGAATACTGACTGATTTCCCGGCGCTGGGTCATATCCGACATGACCTGTCTGGCCACCTCTGCCGAAGCTACGGCAGCGCGAGAAAACGGAGCGCGCATGTCG
>DAIETB010000077.1:0-9032 GCA_027345925.1 Sulfuriferula sp. | reverse complement strand
GGTCCGATAAATGCGGTCACCAGATTACTGGGGATATCGAGATTGATGTCTTTCAGTGCATGCGTTTTCCCGTAAAAAAAATCCAGATTACGAAGACTGATTTTAGCTGTGGTTTCCATAGATTAACTCGCGCTGGGCATATTGGTATTAATAAGAGGATTTTTCTTGCTTGAACAGAAAGCGAGCAGCAATACTCAAGAGCAGAACGGTAGTTGTAATGAGCAAAGCGCCTGCCCAGGCAAGATTATGCCAGTCATCGTAAGGACTCATTGCCATCTGGAATATGACGACGGGAAGATTTGCCATCGGCGCATTCATATTGCTATTCCAGAACTGGTTGTTCAACGCAGTAAAGAGCAATGGCGCTGTTTCGCCACTGATGCGAGCTACAGCGAGCAGTATGCCCGTCATCATTCCCGCTTTTGCCGCTCTCCAGGTAATCAGCGTTACTATTTTCCAGCGTGGTGCCCCTAATGCGGCGGCGGCTTCCCGCAATGTGTTGGGAATAAGGGCCAGCATATCTTCCGTTGTGCGTACGACAACGGGAATAACCAGCAGCGATAGCGCGAAAGAGCCGGCCCAGCCAGAAAAATGCCTGGTAGTAGCAACATATACCTCGTACACGAACAAGCCGATAATTATCGATGGCGCCGAAAGCAGAATATCATTGATAAACCGTGTAATCGGCGCCAGCCAGCCGCGCTGACCGAATTCCGCAAGATAGGTTCCTGCCATGATTCCGATCGGAGTACCGATCAGCGTACCTAGGACTGACATCAGTATGCTGCCGACGATTGCGTTCAGCAGACCGCCCGAATTTCCGGGGGGCGGCGTATTCTGGGTGAATAAATTTAAGGTGAGTCCGTGAAATCCGAAACTTAGCAAGGTCCAGAGTATCCATCCCAGTGCAAGCAAGCCTGCCAGCATGGTCAGAGCCGATGCAGTAAGGTTGAAATAATTCAGCCATCGACGGCGATTATAGATAGTGAACATCAGCTCTCGAGACCTTCCTGTTTACCGAGTTGCAGCAGTAGAAGTTTTGAAATGGCCAATACGACAAAAGTAATAAAAAACAGTATCAAACCAAGTTCGATAAGCGAGGACGTATAAAGTGGCGTGGTGGCTTCGGTGAATTCATTGGCTAACGTAGACGAAATGGTATTGCCGGGCATCAGCAGGGAATTGCTCAGTTCGTTGGAATTTCCGATCACAAAAGTCACCGCCATCGTTTCACCCATAGCCCGTCCCAAACCAAGCATGATACTGCCTACTACGCCGATTCTGGCGTAAGGCAGAACGATATGGCGAACCACTTCCCAGGTAGTCGCGCCCAGGCCGTATGCCGACTCTTTGAGCAAGGTCGGCACGATTTCAAATACATCGCGCATGACTGCGGCAATGAACGGAATGACCATAATGGCAAGTATCAAACCCGCGGTCAGTATTCCTATGCCCATGGGCGCTCCCTGAAACAAAAACCCCAGACCGGGCAGTGTGCCGAGATGATCGATCAGCCAGGGTTCGACATTGTCGCCAAAAAATGGTGCGAATACAAATAAACCCCACATGCCGTAAATTATGCTGGGTATTCCGGCCAGCAATTCAATGGCAATGCCGAGCGGCCGTTTTAGCCATGCTGGCGAAAGTTCGGTCAGAAACAGGGCGATGCCGAAGCTGATCGGGACGCCGACCAGCAGAGCGATAACGGATGTTACCAGCGTACCGACTACTGGAACGAGTGCTCCGAATTTCTGCGTAACCGGGTTCCATGCCGTACTGGTAATAAAAGAAAAGCCGAATTCCTTGATGCTGGGAAGGCTGCCCAAGATCAGGGAAATGATGATGCTTAACAATAATGCGAAAACAATGAATGCAAATAGTCTCGTCGCATTGACAAATAACGTGTCTTGCAATGCGAACCGTTTGCTGCGTTGTTCCGAAAGGGAAATCTTCATAATTTTATATGCAGCATAAGTATAGAAGGGAGGTCCCTTCTATACTAGTTGGTAATTTCAAAATTACAGACTAAGCGATACAGCAATTACCAGATGGCTTTTCCGCTAGTATCTTTAATCGTGCTTGCCCAAGTAGCTTCGATTAACGTGATTACGTTTTTTGGTAATGTCACATAATCCAGGCTTTCGGCAATTTTGTCGCCGTTATGATAAGCCCAATCGAAAAATTTCAGTACTGCCTTTGCACGCTCAGGATTGGATTCCGTTTTATGCATCAGGATGAACGTTGCTCCGGTAATAGGCCAGCTTTCTTTCCCGGCTTCATTCGTCAGTATTTCGTAAAAATTGCTTACGTGCGTCCAGTCTGCGCCTGCTGCTGCAGCCTGAATGTTTTTGGCGAAGGGCGTGACAAACTGTCCTTCCTTATTTTGCATTAAAGTATAAGCCATTTTATTCTGCTTGGCATAGGCATATTCAACATAGCCGATAGAACCTTTGATACGCTGCACGAAAGAGGCTACCCCTTCGTTACCCTTGCCGCCGACTCCTGCTGGCCACGCGACCGAAGTATCGGCGCCGACTTTCGATTTCCATTCGGGGCTGATTTTGGAGAGATAGTTGGTGAAGATGAAGGTCGTACCGGAACCGTCCGAGCGATGTACCACGGTAATGCGGGACGAAGGCAGATGCAGTCCTTTATTCAGGGCGGCGATTTCAGGATTGTTCCAGGTTTGTACTTTCCCCAGATAGATATCGGCCAGTGTCTTGCCATCAAGATGCAGTTTGCCCGGACCAATACCGGGGACATTGACGACCGGAACGTCGCAACCGATTACGGTCGGGAATTGCATCAGGCCGTTTTTTTCAAGCACGTCGGGAGCCAGCGGCATATCGGTCGCACCGAAATCAACCGTACTCGCCTTGATTTGTGCGATACCTCCGCCGGAGCCTATGGACTGGTAGTTGAGATTGAGTCCAGATTGGGCTTTGTATGCTTCGGCCCATTTCGCATAAATAGGATATGCGAAGGTCGACCCCGCGCCTGTGATTTCAGCGGCAGTGCTATTGGCAGTCATTGCGCATCCGGTACTTAACAATAAAACGGCAGCAAGATTGCGGGTGATTTTTTTGGTATGCATAGTCTTTGAATCTCCGTGTGATGGTGGGAAATATGTCAGCAAGCGGGGGTGTCCAGGATAGCTATTAATATTTTTATGTTGCAGGCAGCCGTTTTAGCCCTGAACGCTGCACCCTATCTTAACGGAATAATATTACATAAATATGACAAATTTATGATAAGCCCACAAGATGATGATCGATGCATTTCAAGCTCAGGATTGACCTGAGAGGGGAGATGTGTGTACTATCTAGGGATTTGAATGCTGGGGCAAAAGAATGCGGCAAAAAATAGTCGCCGGAAACTGGAAAATGCACGGTACTCGAGCGCAAAATCAAAGCTTGCTCGAACAGCTGCGACGGGATTTGGCCGGCCAGCAGGGTGCGGTTTTTGCAGTTTGTGTGCCCGCGCCGTACCTGGCTCAAACGCAAGAAATATTGGCGGGATCTAATATTGCCTGGGGCGCGCAGACGATGTGCAAACACCAGGAAGGGGCTTACACCGGGGAGATCTCGGCAGCAATGCTACTCGATTTCGGCTGTCGTTACGTCATAGTCGGTCATTCAGAACGGCGTGCGCTGTTCGGAGAAACCGATGCAAGAGTGGCTGGAATCTTTGCCCGGGCCTTGTCGTCCGGACTGACACCTATATTGTGCGTCGGTGAAACGCTGGCTGAACGCGAAGCAGGGCAGGCGGAGAATGTAATTGCACGGCAACTGGATGCAGTACTTGCTGTCTCTGGTATCGCCGGTTTTGCCCATGCCGTTGTCGCTTACGAACCGGTGTGGGCGATCGGCACCGGTAAAACGGCGAGCCCTGAACAGGCGCAAGCTGTGCATGCGTTTATACGCAATAAAATGGCTGCGCTGGATGCGGTTGTCGCCGAAAATCTGGTAATACAATACGGTGGCAGCGTTAAACCCGGCAATGCGGAAGAATTGTTTGCCCAAGCAGATATCGATGGCGGACTGGTCGGTGGCGCCTCATTGATGGCGGAAGAATTCGTCGCTATATGCAAAGCCGCTCTCTCTTGAACAGGCTGCTTTAAAGGATTAAAATTTGGAAACGTTCATTTTGGTGTTGCATCTGTTATTTGCGGTATCCGTTATCGTTCTCGTGCTGTTGCAGCAGGGCAAGGGGGCGGATATGGGCGCTTCATTCGGCAGCGGTGCGTCGGGCAGCCTGTTCGGATCGTCGGGCTCGGCAAATTTTTTGAGTCGGACCACCGCGATCCTGGCCGGGCTGTTTTTTGTGACCAGTCTGATATTGACGTATTTTACCGGGCATCAGAATAAATCCCTTGGTGTAATGCAGGGACGGCAGCAAATATCTATAACAAAACCTGTAAAACCTGCGGGTACCGCTATACCGGTAGCGCCTAAGGGTTATGCAGTTCCAGGCGACTCCGGGTCAAAAGCCGGGGAGATTCCTAAATAAAGGGGTAGTTGCCATGGGACGGATTATCAATTCGTCCCGTCTATAGGCCGACGTGGTGAAATTGGTAGACACGCTATCTTGAGGGGGTAGTGGCGTAATGCTGTGCGAGTTCGAGTCTCGCCGTCGGCACCAAATACAGAAAATTATCGTTCCCGCCGGAAGGTGAGGATGCAATGCTTATTCAGACCTTTGTTTAATTAATTGACGGAGGTACGGGTTTGATTTGTTTGATTTCTTTATTTAATCATTGAGCTTGACGCAGTGCTTTTAAGGCAATTACACTGAACGGCTGATGTCCATGAAGAATGGGTTTGGAGGGTGTATGCATGCTTGATAATTATTTTCCCGTATTGCTGTTTGTGCTGGTCGGGTTGCTGGTTGGTGCAGGCCCGATGCTTATGGGCTGGCTTCTGGCGCCCAACCACCCCGACAGTGAAAAATTATCGCCGTACGAATGCGGATTCGAAGCGTTTGAGGACGCTCGCATGAAATTCGACGTCAGGTATTATCTGGTAGCGATACTGTTCATTTTGTTTGATCTTGAAATTGCATTTTTGTTCCCGTGGGCTATCGTTTTGGGAAAAATCGGATTGTTCGGATATTTGGCAATGGTCTTGTTTCTCGCTATTTTGGTTGTGGGATTCATTTACGAGTGGATGAAAGGAGCGCTGGAATGGGAATAGAAGGCGTTTTGGAGCAGGGTTTCGTCACGACTACGGCAGACAAGCTGATTAACTGGACGCGCACCGGATCGTTGTGGCCGATGACGTTCGGTCTGGCGTGCTGCGCTGTAGAGATGATGCAGGCAGGGGCTGCACGCTATGATCTGGATCGTTTCGGAGTCGTGTTTCGTCCTAGCCCCCGGCAGTCCGACGTGATGATCGTAGCCGGCACATTGTGCAATAAAATGGCGCCGGCACTGCGCAAGGTCTACGACCAGATGGCAGAACCTCGCAGGGTAATTTCCATGGGTTCGTGCGCCAACGGCGGCGGATATTATCATTATTCCTACTCGGTAGTGCGCGGCTGCGACCGCATTGTGCCGGTCGATATTTATGTGCCCGGGTGTCCTCCTACCGCTGAAGCCTTGCTGTACGGAATTATCCAGTTGCAAAACAAGATCAAGCGGACCAATACCATTGCGCGTTAATGATTATGAGCGGATTGTCATGAATGAATCGTTGGAAGGATTATCGGTTTCCCTGTTGACGGCTTTGGGGGCGAAAATGGTTCTCCAGACCAATGCGCTGGATGAATTGACGATAGAAGTAAAAGCTGCGGATTTGGTCGATGTAATGCTGATATTGCGCGATCATCCCGGCTTGCGTTTCGATCAGTTGATGGATCTCTGCGGAATGGATTATTCCGATTACAGGCAAGGCGAATGGGAAGGTTTGCGTTTTGCTGCGGTTTATCATCTGCTTTCCATAGCCAAAAATCGACGCGTCCGGGTACGCGTATTTGCTGCGGATGATGATTTCCCGGTACTGTCCAGCGTCACCGCAATTTGGTCGGCGGCTAACTGGTACGAGCGCGAGGCGTTCGATCTGTACGGCATCGTATTCGACGGGCATCCGGACTTGCGCCGGATATTGACTGATTACGGCTTTGTAGGGCACCCTTTCCGCAAGGATTTTCCTTTGTCGGGTAATGTCGAGATGCGTTATGACCCGGAACAGCAGCGCGTCATCTATCAGCCGGTAAGTATAGAGCCGCGGGAAATCACTCCGCGGATTGTGAGAGAAGCGAATTATGGAGAACGCGCGTAATGGCCGAAATTCGTAATTACACCATGAACTTCGGTCCGCAGCATCCGGCTGCCCACGGCGTATTGCGTCTGGTGCTGGAACTGGACGGCGAAGTGATAGAGCGCGCCGATCCGCACATCGGCCTGTTGCACCGGGCTACCGAGAAACTGGCCGAGAACAAAACCTTTATCCAGTCTTTGCCTTATATGGATCGGCTGGACTACGTTTCGATGATGAGCAACGAACATGCTTACGTCATGGCAATAGAAAAGCTGGCCGGCCTGGCTGTACCGTTGCGGGCGCAATACATACGGGTGCTGTTCGATGAAATCACTCGAATCCTGAACCATCTATTGTGGCTCGGCGCTCATGCGCTGGATATCGGAGCCATGACGGTGTTTTTGTATGCATTCCGCGAGCGCGAAGACTTGATGGATTGCTACGAGGCGGTTTCCGGAGCGCGCATGCATGCCGCCTATTACCGTCCGGGAGGCGTTTATCGCGATTTGCCGGACAATATGCCGCAATATCAGGCGTCCAAGATTCATAACGCAGCGGCGATACGCGATATGAATGCAAATCGTCAGGGTTCGCTGCTGGACTTTATTGCCGATTTTGCGACGCGTTTCGATGGCTATGTCGATGAATACGAAACCTTGCTGACCGACAACCGGATATGGAAACAACGTACGGTGGGGATAGGCGTGGTATCGCCGGAACGTGCGCTGGCTATGGGCTTTAGCGGGCCTATGCTGCGCGGCTCGGGGATAGAATGGGATTTGCGAAAAAAACAGCCTTATGCCGTCTACGACAAACTGGATTTCGATATTCCTGTCGGCGTGAATGGCGATTGCTATGACCGTTACCTGGTGCGGATGGAAGAAATGCGTCAGTCCAATCGTATTATCAAGCAATGCGTGGCGTGGCTGCAGCATAACCCGGGGCCGGTGATTCTCGATAATCATAAAGTTGCGCCACCGTCGCGCATGGATATGAAGCAGAACATGGAAGAATTAATCCATCATTTCAAGCTGTTTACCGAAGGCATGCATGTACCCGAAGGAGAAGCGTATGCGGCAGTCGAGCATCCTAAAGGCGAGTTCGGCATATATCTGGTGTCCGACGGCGCCAATAAGCCTTACCGGCTGAAAATCCGGGCACCGGGATATCCTCATTTGGCTGCGCTGGATGAAATGGTGCGCGGTCATATGATTGCGGACGTGGTCGCCATTATCGGCACGCAGGATATCGTGTTCGGCGAGATAGACCGATGATGCTTCGTTATCGACAGGCAGCGCTGGCAACTCGGATCGTTGATATCCGCAGCTATCGTATCGTGAATTTTGAGTTATAAGAGGTCCATTTATGTTGAGCCCGGCATCGCTTGCCCAAATTGATCAGGAAGTTGCTAAATATCCGAGCAATCAGCGTCAGTCCGCTGTAATGTCGGCATTGCGAATTGCTCAGGTGGAAAAGGGCTGGCTGGCTATCGAAACCATGGATTTCGTTGCGGATTATCTGGGAATGCCGGCGATAGCGGTTTATGAAGTGGCGACGTTTTACAATATGTATAACACAGTGCCGACCGGAAAATATAAAGTCACGCTGTGCACCAATATTTCGTGCATGTTGATGGGCGCACCGGAAATGGCCGAACACCTGAAGCAGCGACTGGGCTGCGAATTCGGCGAGACGACTGCAGACGGCAAGTTTACCCTGAAAGAAGGCGAATGTATGGGCGCCTGCGGCGATGCGCCCTTGTGTCTGATCAATAATCATCGTATGGAGAGTTTTCTCACTGCCGAGAAAATCGATACTATCCTTGAAGAGTTGAAATAATATGGTTATTCAGGGCGGAGAAGTTATATTCAATACGGTCCATCTTCCGGATTCCTGGAAGCTGGAAACGTACGTAGCTAACGGCGGTTATGCCGCGTTACGGAAAATCCTGACGGAAAACGTGTCGGCGGAAACGATAATAGCCGAAGTCAAGAAATCCGCTTTGCGCGGCCGCGGCGGCGCAGGTTTTCCTACCGGCCTGAAGTGGAGCTTCATGCCCCGGTATTATGAAGGGGACAAGTATCTGGTCTGCAATTCCGACGAAGGCGAACCGGGTACGTTCAAGGACCGCGATATCATGCTCTACAATCCCCACGCGGTGATCGAAGGCATGGCCATTGCCGCTTACGCCATGGGCGTAAAGCGCGGGTACAATTATATACACGGCGAAATCTGGGAAACCTACGAGCGGATGGAAAATGCGCTGGCGGAAGCCCGGTCGGCAGGATTTCTGGGCGACCGGATCATGGGCAGCAATTTCAGTTTCGAGCTGTTTAATCATCATGGTTACGGCGCTTATATCTGCGGCGAAGAAACCGCTCTGCTCGAATCGCTCGAAGGCAAGAAAGGCCAGCCGCGATTCAAACCGCCGTTTCCAGCCAGCTTCGGTCTGTACGGCAAACCTACAACGATCAATAACACGGAAACCTTCGCCAGCATTCCCTACATTATTCGCGAAGGCGGACAAAAATTCCTCGAGCTGGGCAAACCCAATAATGGCGGAACCAAGATATTTTCCGTTTCCGGTCACGTCAACAAACCGGGCAACTTCGAAGTGCCCATGGGTACGCCTTTTGCAGACCTGCTCGAAATGGCGGGAGGTATCCGGACCGGCCATACCTTTAAAGCCTGCATCCCCGGCGGTTCGTCCACGCCGGTATTACCCGCTGAAATCATGATGCAATGCACGATGGATTACGATTCCATAGCCAAGGC
>DAIETB010000075.1:0-10236 GCA_027345925.1 Sulfuriferula sp. | reverse complement strand
CTCATCAGCCCCGTCACCGTGGAAGTCGCCAGACGCAACACCACCAACGATCTCATCGCGCAAAAAGCCTATGCGGTCGACCGCGAGCGCAAACGCGAATTGCTCACCCATCTGATCAAGGAAAATAACTGGTTTCAGGTGCTCGTATTCACCCGAACCAAACACGCCGCCAACCGGCTGGCTGAAAATCTGGACAAGGACGGAATTCCGGCCATGGCGATACACGGCAACAAAAGCCAGGCCGCTCGCACTAAGGCGTTAAAAACCTTTAAGGACGGCACTCTGCAGGTACTCGTCGCCACCGACATCGCCGCACGCGGGATCGATATCAGCGAATTACCGCATGTGGTCAATTTCGAATTGCCCAATGTGGCGGAAGATTACGTGCATCGCATCGGCCGTACCGGTCGCGCCGGAAGCCTGGGCGAAGCCACGTCGCTGGTATGCGTGGACGAACTCAAACTGCTGACCGCTATCGAACGCCTGACCAAAAGCCAGATTGCGATGGAAACCTTGCCGGGATTCGAGGTCGATCCGCGCATCAAGGCGGAACCGATCCTGCAACGCAGCCAGCCCGGCGGCAATTCCGGCAGACAGGCGAGACCGCCTGCCAAACCCGGAAGCCGGCCTGCCGGACACGATTATGCGCGCGTTCCGCCAGCCCATCGAAGCGGCGGACGCGGACGCTGACGCAGTTCGACGACATTGCTTTACTGATCCGTAACGACAGGCTGTTCCTGCATGTATGTACGCCCTAACTACCGCATCGCTCTTGCATTTATTCACGATATAAGTGCAGCGGCTATTGGCTGGCTGCTGGCGTACTGGCTGCGGTTCAATTTGAGCATACCGCCCGAATACATGCCGAGCGCCTTGAGCACTCTGATATGGGTGGTGCCGGTACAGAGCATGGCGTTCTGGCGCTTCGGACTGTACCGCGGCATCTGGCGATTCGCCAGCCTGCCCGATCTGCGCCGCATCCTGACCGCAGTCGGGCTTTCAGCCCTGCTCATTCCGCTGATAGTAATCATGTTCCGGATTCATGCCGTCGTGCCGCGCTCGGTACTGATACTGGATCCGGTGTTATTATTGCTGATCATGGGCGGCAGCCGGCTCTTTTATCGGGCCTGGAAAGAACACAAATTCGGTCTGCTCGCGCATGAACGGCAACCTCTGATCATACTCGGCGCAGGCACTGCGGCAGCCTCGCTGGTACGCGAACTCGCTCATAGCAACGATTGGCGGGTGGTCGGTTTGCTCGACGACAAACATACCAAACAGGGACGGGACGTTTATGGAGTTGCCGTATTAGGCAAGCTGGACGCGCTGCCGCAATTCGCGGCCCGACTGGGCGTAAAACACGCTGTCATCGCCATGCCTTCCGCCAGCCATCACACCCGGCGTCATGCAGCGAAAATCTGCAGCGATGCGCAGGTTTCGGCCCTGATCGTGCCGGCGTTCGAAGACCTGGCCAGCGGCAAGGTCACCGTTTCGGCGCTGCGCAAAATCGAACTCGACGATCTGCTCGGACGCGATCCGGTGCAGCTCGACGATGCAGGATTGCATGCCTTGCTCACTGGTCAGGTCGTTATGGTCAGCGGGGCCGGCGGCTCGATCGGCTCGGAACTGGTGCGGCAGATCGGTCGGTATCGGCCGAAATTGCTGATATTGCTGGAATTGAGCGAACTGGCGCTATACCGGATCGAACAGGAGCTTGCCGCGCACTGTCCCGATCTGCCGCTGGTGTGCGCCATAGGCGACGTGAAGCATCGCGTGCTGATCAACGATCTGCTCGCGCTCCATCGCCCGTCCATCCTGTTTCACGCGGCCGCGTACAAACACGTGCCGCTGATGGAACAAGGCAATGCGTGGCAGGCGCTGCGCAATAATGTGCTCGGAACGTATACTCTGGCCCATGCCGCCCAGCAGCATGGCGTGGCCAAATTCGTCCTCATTTCCACCGACAAGGCGGTGAATCCGACCAATGTCATGGGCGCATCGAAACGGCTGGCAGAAATGGTATGCCAAAGCCTGCAAAATCGGACAGGACACACAACGCGTTTTATCGCCGTACGTTTTGGCAATGTGCTCGGCAGTTCCGGCAGCGTCATCCCAAAATTCCAGGAGCAGATCGCCGCCGGCGGCCCGATCACCGTCACCCATCCCGACATCACCCGTTATTTCATGTCCATTCCCGAAGCATGCCAGCTGGTATTGCAGGCGGGACTGATGGGCAAAGGCGGAGAAATTTTCGTCCTCGACATGGGCGAACCCGTGAAAATCGCCGATCTGGCGCGCGATATGATACGACTGTCCGGTTACACCGAAAACGACATCAAAATCGTTTATTCCGGCTTGCGGCCCGGGGAAAAACTGTACGAAGAACTGCTCGCCGACGACGAGCATACGCTGCCGACCCCGCATCCGAAACTGCGTATTGCGCAGGCGCGCGCAGTCGAGGAGGAATGGCTCGCTTGCGCCATGGATTGGCTGGAACAGGATATCGTGGTGAGCGAAACCGAAGTCAAGCTCAAACTACAGTCCTGGGTCACGGAATACCAACCCCGGCAATAGCGTATAACGGCTGCCGTCATGCGCTATCGAGGGCTCTTTTCCAACTGCGTAAGGGGACGCAGGTTTGCAGGCGGGAAACGGCCTTGTCGATAAGCGCATCCGTTATTTCATGACCGCAGTCTGCGGCGAGATCCAAAGTCACATCACCCTGCAGATCGGTAAGCGCCGCATACGCCGCATAGGCATGATCGACCGGAATCACCCGATCAAGTTCACCATGAAATAAATGGATCGTGGTCAGTTCGGGCGCCACCTCGGGAAGTTTGCCGTAACGCCCGGAAAACACCAATATCCTGCCTGCGTTGCCGTCGTGGCGGCTGCTGAACTCCAGCGCCATGATGCCGCCTTGCGAAAAGCCCACCAGCGCGGTATCCGAGGATAAAATCTTCAGTCTGTCCTGCGCTTGCCGTACCAGCGTTAATAAAGCCGGCATCGCATCGGCGATGCGTTGGGGCCGGTTGTCTTCCGCCACGCCCTCGATATCGAACCATTGCCTGCGCGTACCCGATTCGCCAAGGGCATACGTTCCCTCCGGAATCAAAAATGCGGCATCTGGATATGCCGAACGGAAACGCTCGGCCAGCGGCACCATATCGGCTGCATTGGTACCGAAACCATGCAGCAGGATAAACAGTTGGCGTGGATTTACAGACTCTGGCAGCAATTCCACGCCGGAAAAGACGGTGTCAGTCATGCGTTTTCTCCGAGCTGACCGCGGACGAAATGAATTGAGCCGAATCCGCGGTAAATGAATAAGCATTCATCGACAGCACGCCATAAGTATGGCTGCTGTGTATTTTCGTCGCCTTCGTGCCGGCTCCGGCTGCACCCATGGCGAAAAACAGCGGCAGCAAATGCTCGTCGGTGGGATGATTTTGTCTGGCAAAAGGTGCCAGCGTCCGGTAATTCATCAAATCTTCGTAACGTTCGTCAACGAGCGCCCGATCTATCCAGAGCTCGAATTCGGTGACCCAGTCAGGTGCTTCATCCTCCCGGTCATGGCCCATGAATTCGTACAGGTTATGCGTCATGGAACCCGAACCGATGACGAGCACGCCGCGGTTACGCAAGGTTTGCAGCGCTTGGCCGTATCGGTAATGCTCGCGGGGACTGCCGCCTGTTATTAATGATACCTGAAATACCGGTATGTCGGCAGCCGGAAACATCAGGCTCAAAGGCGCCCAGGCGCCGTGATCGAGTCCGCGACTGGCGGTTTCTTTTACCGCATACCCGGCTTCGCGCAACAGATTTATCGCCAGCCCGGCAATTTGCGGCGCTCCGGGGGCAGGATATTCGATCTCGTACAATGCCGGAGGGAACCCGCCGAAATCGTGTACCGTAACCGGTAGCTGAGCCGTGCTTACAGCGGGATCGCGCCGGTTTTCCCAGTGCGCCGACACCACCAGTATCGCTTGCGGCGCCGGATGGCGCAGGCTCCAGCCGCTCAGAAAACGTCGAGCCGGGCTGTCTTCCATCACCAGCATCGGCGAACCGTGCGAAATGAACAGAGCCGGTTGCGGATTCATTTTAACGAACCTTCCGCTGGAGAAAACCGGCCCTCGCGGAAATCGGCAATGGCCTGATAGATCTGCTCCTGCGTGTTCATCACAAATGGCCCGTATTGCACGATCGGCTCGCCCAGCGGCTTGCCGGCAATCAATATCAGCCGGGTCGCCTCTGCCGCGGTAATCACCACACCGTCTGCGGCACGATTGTTGTCCAGTATGCCTAACCTTCCTTCGCCTACCGTCTTGCCGGCGATGACCGCAGCACCCCGATAAACATAAATGAAGGCGTTGTCGGCGGAGGGTATTGCCGTAGCGAACGTACTTCCGGCCTGCAACGCGAGATCGAGATACAAAGGCTCGGTGTCTTCGCGCGTCATGGCTCCTGCCACGCCATTGCTGATCCCGGCGATGACGCGAACCGACGCTCCTTGTGCCGTGTCGTATTCCGGTATATCCGCCGCTGCGATGTCGCGATACCACGGTTCGCACAATTTGCGCTGCGCCGGCAGGTTCAGCCAAAGCTGGAAACCTTCCATCACGCCATTTTCCTGTTCCGGCATTTCCGAATGGATGACGCCTCGCCCGGCTGTCATCCACTGGACGCTGCCGTTTTGCAACAAACCTTCATTGCCTGCGCTATCGCGATGCCGCATCCGCCCGGACAGCATATACGTCACGGTTTCAAAGCCCCGATGCGGATGATCGGGAAATCCCGCTATGTAATCGTCCGCATCGTCGCTGCGAAACGCATCGAGCATCAAAAACGGATCCAGGCGTTTCTGTAACGTCTGAGCGAGGACTCTGGTCAGCTTTACTCCGGCGCCGTCACTGGTCGCCACGCCCGTTACGATCTGTTCGATATGGCGGGAATGCGTCACTGCGTCTGGCTGAAATGGCATGTCCACGATTTTTCCTTTTAAATTTGATCTGGTTTTATAATAACCGTTTCAAATTCGACACGTAAGACGGCATTTCGGGATAGAATGTTCCGGAAATGGAACAGTCATCCTTATCCGCCGACGATTTATTATTGTTTGCTGCGATCGCCGAGCACGGCAGTTTCGTAGGCGCGTCCCGTTATCTTGCCCTGCCCACGGCCACCGTATCGCGCCGATTGGCGCATCTCGAAGACCAATTGCGGCAGAAGTTGATAGTTCGAACTACGCGCAGACTGGTCCTGACCGAATTCGGACAGGATTTATTCGAACATAGCCAGCGCGTGGCGGCCGAAATAGAAGCCGTCAGAGATTTTATCCAGAGCCGCGAATCCAGGGCGCGCGGCCGATTGCGCGTTTCCATGCCGGACGATTATGCGCGGTACCGATTATCCCGCGCGTTAGCGACCTTCGCCCAGCAATACCCGGAAATTCAGCTCGAACTGGAAGTGGATGCACGGCGCGTTGACATCATCGGCGAGCGCTTCGATTTGGCAATCCGGATGGGAACGCTTGAAAATGACGCTACGCTGGTTGCGCGGCAAATCGACGAGCAGAGCTTCGGCCTCTACGCCAGCCCATTGTACCTGGCGTTGCGGACTCCTCCGAATACTCCTGCCGATTTGCACCATCACGACATCATACGTTTACTATCAGCGCGCGGTGCACCGGTTCCCTGGAAATTCCGCTACGGCGACAGGGAACTGGAGCCCGTCTTAGTCGACAAGTTCTGTGTCAATTCGCCCGGCGTCATACATCAATTATTGCTCGAAGGAGCCGGAATCGGCGCTTTGCCGGACAATTTCGCCGTCGAAGAAGTACGCCACAAAAAGCTGGTTCGACTATTACCGGACTGGCGCCTTCCCGTTGTGCCGACTTGGGCGGTCATGCCTACGCGTCGGTATCTGCCCACTAAAACCCGAGTGTTCTTAACCCATATCGAACATTTTTTGCAGCAGTATCGAACTGTCCGATATTGAATGAAGATGCACGGTTCAAAACCGGAAATTTCCGCTATCGCCGCAAACGGCCTCACGGAACTTAATAGGCCGGATCATGCCTTATGATTATTATTATGTCGTAGCGCGCAAAAGTATAAAACAAAACTTTTAAGGGTAGAATAGTTAATAAATAAACCCTGATAACCTTGCGGAGAAACCATGAAATACTTTACGGCAAATATCCTTGCTTTCACTTTACTTCTGCTTTTAGCCGGATGCGCAGGCATGGATTTCCAGTCTATGGACGGGTACGGCGCTTATCCGGAAATGGGTTATGGCGGTTATGAAGGCATGGGCGGCTATCCTGAAATGGGCTATGGCGGTTACATGGGCGGTTATGAGGGAATGGGCGGCATGGGCGACGATGACGATGACGATTAAACCGGCTTTAACTAGCGCATCCCGGTTCCGGTCGGGAAACGGGACGGCACGATATTAAACATTTTGATCAAACCGGCCATCAAGGCCTCGGCATTTACTAACATTTAAGGAAATCGCTATGAAATTTCGTACCAGATTTGCATTAATCCTGATTTCTTCAGCATTAACCCTTGCTACTGCAAGCGCAGCCGATTGTCCCGGCCCGCAGTGCGGCGACACCGGCATTACGGCGCAGGACAAACAAAAAATGGATCCGGTGGCTTACACCAACAAACGGCTGAGCCAACTAAAAGACAAACTTAAAATTACCCAGGCCGAAGAACCTGCCTGGCAAACCTTTGCCGACAAGGTAAATGCCCAGGCGAAAGCCACCGCTGCGTTACACGAAAGAATGCGTACGGAAATGCATACTCCGGGACTCACCACGCCGGACCGAATGGAAAAAATGTCGGAATTCCTGAAAATCCGGTCGCAGCATCTGGCGGCAATGTCAGAGGTCGTACGGACGTTCTATAACACGCTGTCCCCCGAACAAAAAGCGATTTTCGATAAAATGCATCAAGTTAAAATGAAACATAAGCACGGCGGTTAACTCGAAAAACCGTACTTGGCAGCCGGCACAATGTCGGCTGCCAGTAAAATTATTAAAAAATCAAGTTCTTATAACCGGAAAATAGCTTAAATCAATAACTTTGAGACTGGAGGTTCTTTTTCCAGCCAATCTTATATTCCCCCATTACTGAAAAACGGGCTTGAAAGTACTGCCAGGCGTGCGGGGTTATTGCTTGATTTCGAGAATTTACGAGCAAAAAACTTGCCTGAACTCATAATATCGGGCAAATCGGTTTCCTGGATTTCTTCCGGCCCGGTACCCCGTAATTTCCAGAGAGTGAAATGATTGGCCGGCACAATATTCCGGAATCCGCTATTTCCTATCACATACGGGAAAAAAATTTCGTCCGGACCTCTTAATTCTGAAAAATATTTAACCAGTTTTTCTGTGGACGCTTGTTCGACGATATAAGAACATACCTGATGGGAAGCGCAAAACCACAGGCTTCCAACAAAAAATTTACGCTGTATGACTAAATTAGGGACATGTAAAAACAATGAGAGCGTTCGCCCTGTAATTTGTTTAATCCTTGGTACCAGAGATGCCGTTTGCCGTGCTATAGGTATGCCTAAACCGGCCATTCTTTCCAGTGTATGCGGTTCGGGGCCCAATGCCCATATTCTGAAACGCCTGAACATTCTATGCACTAACGATTTTGACGGCATATAGCGATAGGCATGGCTAACAAACAAGTCTTTGTCGGTACTGATATCGATCATATCCATCATGGCGTCGGGACGCTGCGATAGCAGTCTGCGCTTGAATTCGGATAAGGGCTGGATCGGCAAACAGGAATCGCTCAACAACTGGAAATAATCGAACTGGTAATACAGCAAGGCATGGCGAAGCAAATGCAAAGTTGCTTCCGCCAGCGTCCAGTTGCCCCATTCGGTAAGCACGGGGTTTTCCAGTATGCGGACATTCTCTCCGGTGAGCACAAAATCGGGGCGCTGGCTGAAGTCATGGTGAACCAGCACCATGCAATCGTTCCCCAGAGCATCTATTGTTTGCTGAACGATATCCGCCGGATTATTGGCGGACAAAATACCGAACACAATTTTTATATCCTGCGTTGCTAAAGACATGGAAACTATTCCTGTTCGTATTGAAGTCCGGAACTGCGCCGAATTTACTGGCACATATCGTCATCCGGCGGTGCATTTGCGATCATATCCGCATATTGGCCCGCTCCCAGGCCGAGCCAGATATACACATCTCCCAACGTAGCGACAGGCACAATGGAGATCAAAAAATTAACGATTATTTTCGCAACCGAATTCATCTAATTCAAAGTGCAATAGCGCACCGAAATGGAACTGTTTGAGAATTATATAGCGATAACCTGAACTAGAACTGGATCCCGACCATCAAATTGATATGGTATAACCATTTTTTTGAAACGGGACAATACGCGCGGTCGTTTCCCCTGTTCCGGCAGCAGCTGGTTATAGCTGAATTGCTCGCAAGGCGTGAACGCTGAATAACTGATCCTTGTCGGTCCATACTGCAAGCGGACTGTATCCCGCTTCTTCGGCTAACTGCTGAAATTGAGGTATCGTATATTTATACGAATTTTCGGTATGGATGATTTCTCCCTCATCAAAATCGAAGTGCCGTCCTTCGATATAGACCGACTGTGCACGCAAACTGACCAGATTCATTTCTATCCTGCCCAGCGCATCATTCCAGCGGGCTTTATGAGCAAATCCATCAAGATCGAAACTGCCATGCAATTCGTCGTTAATCCTGCGCAGCAGATTAAGATTAAACGCCGCAGTAACTCCCGCCGCATCGTTATAAGCCGCGGTCAACACCGCTTCATCCTTGCGCAGATCGACACCGACGAGCATCGTGGCATCCTTGCCCAGTAAAGTATGCGTACGGCCGAGGAAAGCACGCGCTTCCATGGCGGTAAAATTGCCGATGGTGGAGCCGGGAAAAAACCCCGCCAGCGTACGCGGATGGATTTCAGGCAGCGTAGGCAAAGCAAAAGGCTGGGTATAATCGGCGCAGACCGGAGCGATGCACAGATCGGGAAACTGCCTTGCCAAATCCGCCGCTGCGGCAAGCATATGCTCGCGGGAAATGTCGACCGGCAGATAAGCGCAAGGTTGCTGCAGCGCCGCCAGCAATAAACGGATTTTAATGCCGGCACCCGAACCGAATTCGACCAGACTCGCTTGCGGACCGATCAACTGCGCTATTTCTTCGGCATAGGTCTCAAGAATATGGCATTCGGTACGCGTAGGATAATATTCGGGCTGCTCGCAGATACGCTCGAACAAACGCGAACCTTCCGCATCGTAGAAATATTTACAGGGGAGCGTCTTAACCGGTTTCGAGAGTCCTTCAAACACCGCGCTCCTGAATTCGGCCGTCGAAGGTTCGAGATCGTGTAAATAAAGTAATGCGTCCGGTGCTTTCATAAATCCTCCGCAATACGAAATCGCAAGTCGCGAATGTTGCCAGATCGAAAATTAGTCCTGAATTCGATGGGCAAAACAGGATAATATGCAGGCCCAGCCCGTTCTGTGCGAAACCGCACACAACCCCAGCGCTCAACGAGCCTTGAGTTTTTTGACCGCGTTAACCATTTTGACATAACGTCCGATTACCTTGTCGATTCCGAACTGTATGCTTTCCAGGATCATCGCCGGGCCGACCGACACCTCGCGTATATCCGGCAGCCTTAACAATCCGTTCAGATGTTCCAGATTGAAATCATGACCGACGCTAACCCCCAGACCTTCGCGATGCGCTTGCTCGACGGCTTTTTGCAAAGCAGAAAAATCCTCTTTCCCCTTATCCGTATCGTAACCGTCGCTACAAACTTGCGTACAAAGCTTGATCCGTTCAGCCCCGACCTGCCTTGCCTCAGCCATATTACTATAATCGAAATTGACATAGAGGCTGGTTCGAATATTGGCCGCTTTCAATTCGCCTATCACTTCTTTAAGCATATTGGCGTTATTGCCGATATCCCATCCGTAGTCGGCACCGGGCGTATCGCCCACATCGGCCATCAGCGTACATTGCGCCGGCTGCCACTGTTTGACGGCGTGCAGAAATTCAATGGTGGGATAGCCTTCCACATTCAGCTCACGGCCATATTCTTTACATAAATGCGCCAGCGGTTCTATATCGGCGTAACGAGCAAATTTCTGATTTTTGCGCGGCTGAAATGTCAGGCCGTGGGCACCCAGTTCCAGACAGCGCGCAGCAAA
>DAIETB010000063.1:0-3685 GCA_027345925.1 Sulfuriferula sp. | reverse complement strand
TACGATCTGGTGGATTCGCTGAATACAGGCCATTCCGGCGGTATTACCACCATCCATGCCGATTCGGCGGAATCTGCGCTGGACCGGCTGGAAAACCTGATGCGGATGTCGCCTGAAACCGCCAACTATCCGAATGAATCGATGCGGCGCCAGATAGCCCAAACCTTCCGATTTATTGTTCAGGCCGCCCATGTCGGCGGTAAACGTGGGCCGGTCAGAGTCGTCGAAGTGCTGGGATACCAGCAGGGGCAATATCAATTCAATGAGCTATTTTCTCGACTTCCAAAGGAATATTTATGAGCGCATTATTTCAGCCTTTTTGTTGGATACTCAGCAAATACCTTGTCAGTTCTTCAATGATAGGTCTGGTTGTCGCCATAACCCTCGCCGTAGGCATCATTGCGTGGTTGACCGATCTCGGCGGGCGGGGCTTTCCTGTGATGACTTTTATGGTCATCGCCATCGGTGCCGGAATATTGTTGGGCATTCCAACCATCATGCAGGGTATGGGCATGCAGCTGCCTTGCTAGGCTTGCCAAGAAAATGCGCCTTAACATACGCGTTACACCGGTCCCGACCCGGTTGTCCGAAGTCAAAATGCTCGCCGGAGGCGAGTTCAAACTGGTCATGGCCAACGGCGCTTTTGCTTTTGTGGTCATAGCCTTGCTGCATATCTGGCAATACGTTGCAGTGGCCCTTGTGATCCACCTTACTCTGGTAATTGCTGCAAAGTCTGACAAGCAGACGCGGGAAATTTATCTGGAATATACCCGTCAGGGTGAGCGTTACGTACCTTGGCCTGAGCCAGATTTGCAGAAACAGAATTTCAGGCCGACAGGCTTTGGCCGCAGGGAAAGGATTTAAAGTGGGCACCGAAGATATCCGTCCTTATTCCGAATTGGTGCCCTGGCTTTGCATGTTTGGCGATGACGATGTCGTCGTCAATAAAGATGGGAGCCTGATGGCCGTTTTTGAAGTGGCAGGCGTCGATATCGACGCTACGACTTCAACCGACATAAGCTATTTTTTACACGCGTTTGATCATGCCTACGAAACATTCAAGGATGCGCCCTCGATCTTTACCTGGATAGTGCATCGCAAAAAAGCCCTTTGGTACCCGGAAGCCGTTTTTCCCGATCCTTATTCCGAATTTATTGACGCCCAGCGTAAAGCGCAATTTATTTCCGGCAGAAATTACATCAATCGTCATTACCTGGCGATTACCTGGGAAGCGGATACCGGTTTATCCGGCTTCGGCGAAAGAATATCCCTGCACATCGAGAGTGGAGACAATCCCCTATTGGCTTCGCTACGCGCGGCAACATCATTTATTCGCGGCAATGACGCTTTCAGGCATACCAGTCAGGAATTACTGGACAGAACTGACAAATTCCATACCCTGATCAAACGTTATACGGAGCGTTTAACGGGGCTGGGAATTCAGCGCATGTACGGCAGCGGACTGAGAGCGTTTTTACGCCGATGCGTCAATCCGGCCTCCGAACAAGAAGATGTCGTAGCGATGCCGTTTCTGGATACGCATTTGCCTAATGCAGAACTGAAAATTGAAAGAGAATTGCTCGTATTCGATGACAAAGTCTACGTGGCGGGAGTTTCTTTGAAAGAGCCTCCTGCATTAACCTATCAAGGTGTTTTTGATCCGCTGATTACGATAGGCGGTGAAGTCGTTTTCAGCCAGAACTTTCGTTTTGCCAGCAAAAAACAGGTAGCGAAATATTTGACAGGCATACGGCAATATAACGACTTGCTGAAATATTCGCCATTAACGTGGCTCTATCTCGCTTTTAACCAGAATGCTGACGCACGCGCTAATGAAGCGCGCATGGAAGCGGCAGAATCCGCGCATGCCGAAACCGCACGGGTAGACATGAACGATGCCTATTACGGCTGGTATGCGGCGCAAGTGATGGCAATCGGCGACTCGGTCGGCGAGGTCGAACGCGTCATCGCAGAAGTGGCCGCTATGATGGAAGTCAATAATTTAACTGCCATCAGAGAAAAAACGCATTTGCTGTCGGCCTTTGCCGGAGGCATTCCCGGCATGTCGGCCATGCAGAAACGCTGGTTCATGATGGAGATAGCATCGCTTTCCGATCTGACACCGCTCAGAACGGTCGATCCAGGACAGAAGGAAAATATCTATCTGACCGAACAGAGGAAAAAATATACTCCGGCACTGATCGTGATGAATACGGAATACAGAACTCCTTATTATCTGAATTTGCACGTAGGCGATCTGGGTCATGCCTTGATAGTCGGACCTTCCCGATCAGGCAAATCGTCGGGGATGAATATTATTATTGCCCAGTTTAGAAAATACATGCCTGCACGGATCGTCATTTTCGATAAAGACCGGTCGTGTCGCATCCCTACCCTGTTAATGGGCGGCGATCACATAGAAGTCTCCGGCGCCAGGAGCATCAAATGGAATCCGTTGAGTCTGCTCGGGGAAGAAGGCGCGCTGGAATGGCTGGCAAGCTGGATAGAAGGCCTGGTCACTTATCGCGGTTATCGTTACACAGCCGACGATGTGAAAGATGTATGGCGCAGTTTGCAGGGCTTGGCGGCTCAGGATTCGGCGCATTGGACCTTGGGACATCTGCATTCCATACTCGCTCCCGGTTTGCAAGACGAGCTCGATGCATGGGTCGGGCAGGGGCAGCTGGCGCATTATTTCGATAATCGGGAGGACACTTTTTCCATTACGAATTTTTGTTGCATAGAAATGGGCGAAATCCTGCAAAAAGAGCATGTGGCACGTGCCTTTATGGATTATGCGTTTTTCAGGATTTATAAAAGCTTGCGGTCCGGCAACACCGAAAACGGGGTCATCCCAACGCTCATTTATATCGAAGAGTGCTGGTTTATGCTGGAAAATCCGTATTTTGAACAAAAAATCCGCGACTGGACCAAAACTTTCGCAAAATTTGCGGCGCAACTGGTTATGGCTACCCAATCGCTGGAAGACCTTGCGGAATCGAAAGTTTTTTCGAGCTTGCGCGACAATATCCAGACGCGTATCTATTTGCCCAACAGCAATGCGATGTCTGCGCAACTGTTGCCTTTATACGCCGATCAGTTCGGTCTGCATGAAGACCAGATCGCCCAAATCGCAACCGGTACGCAAAAACGCGATTATTTCGTACAGCAACCCGACGTTTTCAGAAAAACCGTCATGACGATCGATAAAGCGTCTCTGGCGATTGTTCGTTCCGATTTATTGGCGCAATCCATATTTCAACGCCATCTCGATTCAGGCAAAGCAGACTGGAAGGAAAATTACAGGGAGGAAATGAACCGTGTTATTTGAATACTTGCTCAAATTGTTTATTGGCGTCCTGGGCATGGCAGGTATTGCGCACGCTGTACCGGGAGTCGGCAGCTTTGCCGGCACGGGAGGCGCAACCGAATTTACGCAGGACCTGAATTATGGTCAGCTGGTGTATAGCGCTTCCAAGCAGGCGCAAATGGTCGCCAATCAAATCACGGCGCAGATCGACCGCGCACAGGAACTGGTTAATTCCTATCAAAATCTGAAAAACGCACCGGCCGATATGATCGCGCAAATCATCGCGCCTTATCAAACAATGATCGCCAGTTCGCAACAGCTGCTGAATTCGGTCAATGGTGTCTACAGTTCTTATAACCAAGCTGCCAGCATGGT
>DAIETB010000022.1:0-15366 GCA_027345925.1 Sulfuriferula sp. | reverse complement strand
GTAACGCAAATGTATCTGGGCGAGATCGGTCACAATGTACTGCTCAATGCCGCCGAAGAACGCGAACTTACCGGCAGGATGATTACGGGCGATTTCGAGGCCCGGCAAAAAATGATCGTGTCCAATTTGCGACTGGTCGTTAATATCGCCAAACGCTATATACATCGCGGCCTGTCATTTCTCGATCTGATCGAAGAAGGTAATCTGGGTTTGATGCACGCGCTGGAAAAATTCGAGCCGGAACGGGGATTCCGTTTTTCGACTTATGCAACCTGGTGGATACGCCAATATATCGAACGCGCCATCATGGAACAATCGCGTACCATTCGATTACCGGTGCATATCGTTAAAGCGATCAACGTCATACTGCGGGCAAAGCGGCATTTACAGCTACAGGGTGCCATGGAGGCCAGCGAAGCCGATATTGCCTCTTTTGTCGGTTTGCCGGTCGACGAAGTGCGGCATTTGTTGCGTTTGAACGACAGGCTGGTTTCGCTGGATACCCCTCTGGAAACGGATACCGATTTTACCATGGGCGACGCCTTGCCCGACGAGCATGGCGAAATGCCTGATACGGCCCTGGAAAAAGCCGAAACCCAAGTCGTGATCGGCCGCTGGCTGGAGCAGCTTGAACCCAAACATCGTTGGGTAATAGAACGGCGCTTCGGACTGAACGATCAGGAAATCCAGACTCTGGAGCAACTGGCGGACGATCTTGAAGTAAGCCGGGAACGCGTACGTCAGATCCAGACCGAAGCCTTGCAGCTGATGCGTAAATATCTGCGCCGAAACGGTCTGGATAAAGCGGCGTTATTGTAACGAACGCTTAATCGTCGGTCAGAAGCAGCCCCAATACGACGCGCCGACCTTCGGCGACCAGAATGTTAAACGTCCGGCAAGCGGCTTTGGTGTCCATGATTTCCAGACCTATGCCGGCATCGGTCAGTTCGGCAGAAAGCTTCGGATGCGGAAAGCGTAAATGGCGGCCGGTGCCTAAAATGGTAAGTTCGGGAGTATACTCAAGCATAACGCTAAAATGATGAGGCTGTAATTCCTTGAAGCTATTAATCTTCCAGTCGTTCTCTATCTGGTCCGGTGTAACCAGCAGGCTGGGTCCGGTATATCGTTCGCGGTTGATGAGGACGTAGTCATCGCCATAACCGGTGAACAAATTCAGTCCTTCCGCATGGGTCAAGTGAAATTTCAAGGTGGTCTCCAATTGCAGCGCAGGTACACAGTCGAGTAAGATTATACATTTTTGGGCTCGGGTAAAGCCAAAAAACCCGCTTAACGCCAAAAGGATAATTTCGTGAAAGTAAAAGAGGCGCACATGCTGCGGCCCATAAAAAAATCGACCAAACTCGATATGGTGTGTTACGACATACGCGGACCGGTGCTGGCGCGAGCGAAACAAATGGAAGATGAAGGGCAGCGCATCATCAAGCTGAATATCGGCAATCCGGCCCCATTCGGTTTCGCCGCGCCGGAAGAAATCGTGCAGGATGTGATCGCCAATCTGGCCGGCGCATCGGGATATACCGATTCCAGAGGCTTGTTTGCCGCGCGTAAGGCCATCATGCATTACACGCAAAGCAAAAATATCAGCGGTGTTCAGATCGACGATATCATTGTCGGCAATGGCGTATCCGAGCTTATCGTGCTGGCGATGCAGGCACTTCTGAATAACGGCGACGAAGTCCTGGTGCCGACTCCGGATTACCCGCTGTGGACGGCCGCCGTGACATTGGCAGGCGGGGTGGCGAGGCATTATCTGTGCGACGAAAGCAATAACTGGATGCCCAGCCTCGACGATATCCGCGCCAAAATCACCGCCGATACGCGCGCCATCGTAATTATTAACCCGAACAATCCTACCGGTGCGCTTTATACGACGGAGATATTGCTGGGCATACTCGAAATTGCACGGCAATACCAGTTAATCGTTTACGCCGATGAAATCTACGATAAAGTATTGTACGATGGTCTGACGCATACTTCGATCGCTGCGCTGGCTGACGATGTGCTGTGTGTGACCATGAACGGCCTGTCAAAAAATTACCGGGTATGCGGTTACCGCGCCGGCTGGATGGTGATATCGGGCGATAAACGGCATGCTCTCGATTATATCGAAGGCTTGAATATGCTGGCATCCATGCGCTTGTGCGCCAATGTTCCCGGACAATACGCCATTCAGACCGCGCTGGGCGGTTATCAGAGCATAGTCGATCTGGTGGGGCCCGGCGGCCGTTTGACGCGCCAGCGCGATCTTGCCTGGGAACTGCTGACGGCGATTCCGGGTGTGACCTGTGTTAAGCCGCAGGCGGCATTGTATATGTTCGCACGCCTCGATCCCAAATTGTATCCGGTCGCAGACGACCAGAAATTCATACTGGAACTTCTGGAAGAAGAACGGGTGCTTATCGTTCAGGGCAGTGGCTTCAACTGGCCGAAACCGGATCATTTTCGCGTGGTAATATTGCCGCACGAAGACGAATTGCGCGAGGCGATCCGGCGCATAGCACGGTTTCTGGAGCGTTATCGTAAATTGCATGGCAATGCCGGGGATAGTGCCGGGAATTAATGGAAATCAGAATGAAACCAATGAAAGTAGGATTATTAGGACTGGGGATAGTCGGGGGCGGTACGCTGACGGTATTGCGGCGCAATGCGGCGGAAATCACCCGGCGTGCCGGACGTGAGATCGTCGTTACCATGGCGGCGGTACGCGATCTGGAAAAAGCCCGGAAATACGCAGCACCCGATATGTTGCTGACGGATAATCCTTTCGCCATTATCGACAACCCCGACATCGATATCGTCGTGGAAATGATGGGCGGCGTCACGCTTGCCAAAGAACTGATACTGATGGCGATAGCGCGAGGCAAACATGTCGTGACGGCCAATAAGGCTCTGATCGCTAATCACGGTACGGAAATCTTTGCCGCAGCCCAGCAACACGGTGTCATGGTGGCGTTCGAAGCGGCAGTCGGGGGCGGGATTCCCATTATCAAAGCGATACGCGAAGGTTTGACGGCAAACCGGATAGAATGGATCGCAGGCATTATTAACGGTACTACCAATTTCATCCTGACCGAAATGCGCGACAAGGGCGCCGATTTCGCCGATGCATTGCGGGCGGCGCAGGATCTGGGTTATGCGGAAGCCGATCCTACATTCGATATTGAAGGCATCGATGCGGCCCATAAACTGACCATCCTGTCCGCGATTGCGTTCGGCATTCCGGTGCAGTTCGATCGAGCCTATATCGAGGGCATCACAAAATTGACCGGCGACGATGTCAGGTATGCCGAACAATTAGGCTATCGCATCAAGTTACTGGGGATAGCCAAACGTACGCCCAGCGGTATCGAGTTGCGGGTACATCCGGCGCTGATACCGGAGCGGCGATTGCTGGCCAACGTCGATGGAGCGATGAATGCAATACTGGTCAAGGGCGATGCGGTCGGAATAACCATGTATTATGGGGCAGGAGCCGGTGCCGAACCCACCGCTTCATCGGTAGTGGCCGATCTGGTCGACGTCACGCGGATGCATACCGCCGATCCTCATAACCGCGTTCCGCATCTGGCATTTCAGCCGGACACTTTGTCGGCCGAGCCGATACTGCCGATGGGCGAGGTCAGGACTGCGTATTATTTGCGTTTGCGCGCCATCGACGAAGCCGGCGTATTGGCCGACGTAACGCGAATTTTAGCCGACTCGGATATTTCCATCGATGCTATGATACAAAAAGAGCCCGAGAAAACCCGGACGCTAGCGGATATTGTAATCCTGACTCATCGATGCATAGAAAAGGATATCGATGCAGCCCTGTTGAAAATAGAAGCTTTGCCATCGATTTCCGGCAAAATTGCACGGATACGTCTCGAACATCTGGACAGGTGAACACTGAATACAGAGTGAGGAAGACCGTTAATGGTTATGCGTTATATCAGCACGCGTGGCAATGCGCCCGCACAGACATTTACACAAATCCTGCTGGGCGGCCTCGCGCCGGACGGCGGTTTGTATCTGCCCGAAACTTATCCGCAATTCTCGCCACAAGATCTTGCGGTCATGCGCACGATGGATTACCGGCAATTGGCGTTTGCGGTATTGTCGCGCCTGGCTGACGATATTCCGGGCGAGGATTTGCGCGAAATTATCGATAAAACCTACACGCCGGCTGTGTTTTGCAATGGCCGTAACGACGAATTGGCGGCAGACATTACCCCTTTGCTGACGCTGGAGCCGGGTTTGCACTTACTGTGTCTGTCGAACGGACCGACGTTGGCTTTCAAGGATATGGCCATGCAGTTGCTCGGCAATTTGTTTGAATATGCGCTGGCGGGGCGGACATTGAATATTCTTGGCGCAACGTCTGGCGATACGGGCTCGGCTGCCGAATACGCAATGCGCGGAAAACGCGGCATCCAGGTATTCATGTTGTCGCCGCTAAATAAAATGAGCCGTTTCCAGACGGCACAAATGTATTCGCTGCAGGACGAGAATATTTATAATATCGCTGTAAACGGTGTCTTCGATGATTGTCAGGACATGGTCAAAGCGGTATCGAACGATCGCGAATTCAAGCAAAAATATAATATTGGTGCGGTAAATTCCATCAACTGGGGACGGATAGCCGCGCAGATCGTTTATTATTTCAAAGCCTATTTCGCCGCTACGCATCATGACGAACAGGTAGTAAGTTTTGCGGTCCCATCGGGGAATTTCGGCAATGTATGCGCCGGGCATATCGCGCGGAGTATGGGTTTACCCATCAAACAGCTGATAGTTGCCACCAACGAGAACGATGTGCTGGACGAGTTTTTCAAAACCGGGGCCTACCGCCCGCGTAACGCAGCTCAAACCTATCATACCAGCAGTCCGTCGATGGATATTTCCAAAGCTTCCAATTTCGAACGGTTCGTATTCGATCTGAGCCAGCGAGACAGTTCGAAATTGCGCGCATGGTGGTCGATGGTCGATCAAGGCGGCGCTTTCGACCTGAAAGCAGAAGGCTTATTCGAAAAAATAGCCGATTACGGGATGGTGTCCGGCTCCAGCAATCATGCCTATCGAATGGAAACCATACGCGACACGTGGGAAAAATACGGCGTAATGATCGATCCCCATACCGCAGACGGACTAAAAGTTGCGTTAGAATATTTCGAACCCGGCGTGCCGATGATAGTATTGGAAACCGCGCAACCGGCGAAATTCGACGACGCGATTCACGAAGCGCTAAATTGCGCGCCGGAGCGCCCAACCGGTATGCAAAACCTGGAAGATCTGCCGCAACGATATACGGTAATGGATGCTGAAATTGAGGCGATTGAGCACTTTATCATGACACAAACCGACCGCCATAAACTTAACTGAGTAGACAAAATGAAATTGATAGCCTCTTTAACCAGTCCTTATGCACGAAAGGTGCGTGTGGTAATCGCTGAAAAACATATTGAATGCGAATTGCAGATCGATGTACCCTGGGATGCCGATACGCATGTACCGGAATACAACCCTCTGGGGAAAATCCCGGTACTGGTGCTGGACGATGGGACGCCGCTGTACGATTCGCGGGTTATCGTGGAATATCTGGATCTCGCCAGTCCGGTGCATAATCTGCTGCCCAAGGAAGCTCGCAGCCGGATTGCCGTCAAACGCTGGGAAGCCTTGGCAGATGGCATAACGGATGCGGCTGCATCGCTGCATCTGGAAAAAAAGCGCCCCGAATCTCAACAGAGTCCGGACTGGATCGCTCGTCAGGAACAGAAGATTACGCGCGGTCTTGCGACTGTCGCACGGGATTTAGGCGAAAATGCCTGGTGCCTGGCAGAAAATTATACTCTAGCGGACATTGCTGTCGGTTGTATGCTCGGTTATCTCGACTTGCGTTTTTCATACATAGACTGGCGGCAAACACATCCTAATCTGGCGCGATTATCGGCCAAGCTGAAGGAGCGTTCGTCATTCAAGTCGACGATGCCGCCAGCCCCATAGCTAGCTCAATGTTTGACTTCCGGTTGCGCCAGTCGAAATTATGGCCATCGTCAGCTCGAATGTGATGTATTTTTGAGGTTGCTGGCGGATAAACGGAACTATATCGGCTGAAATCTGTAATGTAATAGCTGGCACTGGATAATACCGCACGATTAACCTGATCAACTGGAAGGGCAGAATATGCAGATAGCTTTGCTTGGTTTAGGCAAGATGGGAGCAAATATGGCGCGGCGGCTCGCTCGCGGCGGAGCCGAAGTACTGGTCTGGAATCGGAGCGCAGACGTCGCAACCAGTTTGGCGCAGGAAGAAACAAACATCCACGCCTACGCCGACAGAGCAGAAATGATAGCGCAATTGAAGGCTCCACGTATTGTTTGGCTCATGTTGCCGGCAGGCGAAGCAAGCGAGACTGCGCTTGAGGAATTGACCCGTTTGCTATCGCCAGGGGATATCGTCGTTGACGGAGCAAACGCCTATTACAAAGACAGTCAGAGGCACGCACGGGAATTGAGCGTCTGTGGTTTGCGGTTTATGGATGCAGGCGTATCCGGTGGCGTATGGGGACTCGCTAACGGATATGCATTGATGGTGGGCGGCGATGCCGGAACGGTTGCTCATGTCACCCCCTTCATAAAAATTTTGGCCCCCGGTCCCGAAAGCGGCTGGTTGCATTGTGGCCCTGTCGGTAGCGGACATTTCGTAAAAATGGTTCATAACGGCATTGAGTACGGCATGATGCAAGCGTTGGCGGAAGGTTTGTCGTTATTGAAGGGCAAGGAAGAATTCGCCATAGACGTTGCACAAGTCAGCGAAATGTGGCGACACGGCAGTGTAGTACGTTCCTGGTTGCTGGATTTAACGGCGGAATTTCTGCAGCACGATCAAAATCTCGATGCCATAGCGCCGTTTGTCGCCGATTCCGGCGAAGGCCGCTGGACCGTGCTCGAATCGGTCGAGCAAGGCAATCCGGCGCCTGTCATGACCCTGGCTTTGATGATGCGATTCGCCAGTCAGGGAAAACACGCCTACACCGATAAATTATTGGCGATGATGCGTAAAGGTTTCGGCGGTCACGGTGTAAAGGGGGATGCATGACCGATGATCTGATCTATTCGTGCAATTTTGTAATATTTGGAGCGACGGGCAATCTGGCCACTAAAAAACTGCTCCCGGCACTGTACCGGCTTGAAGTGGCACAACGTCTGCCGGCCGGTATGAGTTTCATTGCCCTGGGTCGACGCGACTGGACCGATGAAGTCTGGCGCACTCATGTCACAACTTTACTGCAGGAACATTTTAAAGAAAAATGCGACGATTCGTTCTGCGCCCGATTCATCGCGCGATTCAATTATCGCCGCGGCGAACTCAACGATATCGCCATGTACCAGAATCTCAAAACCGAACTTGCCGCCAGGACCAGTGGCGAAGGAGCGCCGGTGGTCTTTTATCTGTCGATCAAACCGACCGATTATCCGGCCGTCATCAAAAACCTCGATAGCGCAGGTTTGTCGCAACCGCGCGGCCTGCATCGGATGGTGGTCGAAAAACCGTTCGGCGAGGACATCGAGTCGGCGCAGGCTTTGAACCGGCTGCTGCACGAATGTTTCGACGAACAGCAAATCTTCCGCATCGATCATTACCTGGGTAAGGATACGGTACAGAACCTGCTCGTTTTCCGTCTCGCCAACACCCTTATCGAGCCGTTATGGAATCGTAATTTCATAGACCATGTACAGATTACCGTAGCCGAGACTATGGGAATCGAAAATCGGGCGGATTATTACGATAAGACCGGTGCATTGCGCGATATGCTGCAAAATCACCTCATGCAACTGCTGACTGTAGTGGCTATGGAACCCCCGCCTGTGCTCGAAGCCGATGCACTACGCGACGAAAAAGTAAAAGTATTGCGCTCGATTCGCCCGATCAGCAAACGTTCAGTGCATGCTCACGCGTTTAGGGCGCAATACGCTCAAGGAACGATCAATGGTGAAAAGGTGCCGGGCTATCTGTCTGAAGCGGGAGTAGAGCCTAAATCGATGACGGAAACGTATGCCGCGGCGAAATTTTATATCGATAACTGGCGCTGGCGCGGGGTACCTTTTTATTTGCGTACCGGCAAGCGTCTGGCGGAAGCCAAATCGATGGTTGCCATCCGTTTCCGCAACCCGCCTCAGCAATTATTCCGTTCCATGCCGCAGGATGTCATCAGCCCGAACTGGATAGTGCTTTCCATACAGCCGGAAGAAAGCATGAGGATGGAAGTGCATGTAAAACAACCGGGACTGGAAATGAATACCCGCGTCATTTCTCTCAATGCCAGTTATCGGAAAGAAGGCGAAGCGCAACTGGATGCGTACGAAACCTTGCTGCTCGATGTCATAAACGGCGACCGCACCCTGTTCATTCGTTTTGACGAAGTGGAATGGGCATGGCGCGTAGTTGACCCGATTTTGAAAAGCTGGGCGCAGGAACACGATTTTATTCATACCTACCGCGCCGGGATCTGGGGACCGCTGGAGGCGAACAGGTTATTCGATTCCGAAGATCAGGAATGGCGGAATTATTTATAATCGAATACACATGCTTGAGAAGCCGGGGTGGCAGACAGATTATGTCTTTTTTGTTTGAACTGGTTTAATTTGTGTTAGTATTGTTTGAGTGGTTTACCCTATATTCAAACTGATGACGAACACTTCCTTAGATCGTATTTCGCCAGCAAAAAATATTGCGAAAGAACCATTCATCTCCGTCATGCGTGAATTGGCCAGAGCATATCAGGCCTTTTCGCATTATTCCGCAGAACACATACGCCATGCCGGTCTTACGCCTGCCCAATTCGATGTGATCAGCACTTTAGGCAACACGCAGGGTATGCCGCTGCATAAACTGGCCGACAAGACTTTGATCACTAAGGGAACCCTGACCGGCGTCATCGATCGCCTGGAATCCAAAGGACTATTGCAAAGAGTCGTGCCTGCCGGTAACCGCCGTAGTTTCATGGCTGTGCTGACGCCGGCGGGAGAAGAACTTTTCAACGAGATATTTCCGGCTCATATCGCCTATCTCAAACAACGTTTCGATGCGCTCAGCGAAAAAGAAATGGAAGTTGCCGCTACCGTTCTGACACGTCTGCGCGAGCTGTTTTGACCGAACATTGCGCAACCCGAACGGAACATAATTCTGCAATATCGACAGAACGGAGTATTTGCGCAGCGGGCTCGATCAATGCATTACCTTGAATTTAGGCCGGCGCTCGATTTTAACTTTGAGATTTGTAATGGTTCCGCGATGGAATACTTTGACCGTAATGGTTTTGCCCGGAGGTAACGCAGCAATCAGATTAAGAAGGGTGGCCGAATCGGCAATCGTTTCGTTATCGACGGCCAGTACTATGTCGCCGGGCCGGATTCCGGCGCGATCCGCAGGGCCGCCGCGCAATACGCCAGCGATCAAAGCGCCGCTGGCGTTACTCAGTTTATACGAATCGGCCACTTCCGGCGTCAAATCCTCCACTTCGACGCCCATCCAGCCGCGTATGACTTCGCCGTGCGCTATGATTTGACGCATCACATGGGCGGCCAGATTGGACGGAATGGCAAAACCTATGCCTTGCGAACCCCCGGTACGGGAGTAAATGGCGCTATTGATGCCGATGAGATTGCCCCGGGTATCGATCAGCGCACCGCCCGAATTGCCGGGATTGATCGCTGCGTCGGTCTGGATAAAGTCTTCGAATATATTTATACCAAGATGCGATCGTTCCAGTGCGCTGATAATACCCATAGTGACTGTCTGACCGACTCCGAACGGGTCGCCGATTGCCAGTACTACGTCTCCGATACTGGCTTGATCGGAGTGGCCGAACGTAATTGCGGGCAAATTCCGGGCCTTGATTTTAAGTACGGCGAGATCGGTTTCCGGATCGGTTCCTACCACTTTGGCCAGCAAAGTCCTGCCGTCGTGCAATGTGACCTGAATTTCGTCGGCGGCTTCCACTACGTGATGATTGGTTAGAATATATCCGTCCGAACTGACTATGACACCCGAACCCAGACTGTTCATGCGTTGCGAACGCGTTTGCGCATGCGGGCTGAAAAATTTTTGAAAGAGCGATGCATGCGGTGCCCGTGCAGCATGAATGTTTTTGCTGGAAAAAACATTTACAACCGATGGAATCGCCTTGTTTGCAGCATTGCGGTATGAATCAGGGGCCTGAGACGTATTGCATACGACTGTTTTCGGTGCGGACGATTGGCCCGGACGCCATTCTGGATGGAACAGGGTTATGACCAGTAAAAAACCCAGAGCTACCGTAGTGCTTTGTGCAAACAACAACCAGAATTTACGCATTATTTAAGGCCGAAAATATTCTTAACAATTAATAATTATATAGGATAAGGCACGATCGACGAAGTTGTCAGTCAACAGTCAGTAAATAATATCAAAATTTGGCTTTCTGTTTTATGCAAAACTTGGGTAAAATAGAAAGGTTTTTAAGTTTGCGTAAATCTTGAATAGGGATGAATTATGATTAATCAGCAAGTGGATCGCAGCAAACGCCGCTTTCTTGTCGCAGCCACTACAGTCGTTGGTGGCGCAGCAGGAGTAGCCGTGTTAACGCCTTTTGTGATGAGCATGTTGCCGAGCGAGCGAGCAAAAGCGGCGGGTGCTCCGGTAGAGGTGGATATCAGCAAGGTAGAACCCGGAATGTTGCTGGCGGTAGCCTGGCAGGGTAAACCGGTATGGGTCGTAAACCGTACGCCGGCCATGCTGGCGAAATTACCCACCATTTCGAGCCGCCTTTCAGACCCGGACTGCATCCAGCCGCAACAGCCCGAATATTGCAAGAATGTCGATCGTTCGATCAAGCCGGAATATCTCGTTGTAGTGGGAATTTGCACCCATCTGGGCTGCTCGCCTAATTACAGGCCGGAAATGGGCGCTGCAGACATTGGCGCGGACTGGCCGGGCGGCTGGCTATGCCCTTGCCATGGTTCACGTTACGATTTATCAGCGCGCGTTTTCAAGAATATGCCGGCTCCGCTAAATATGGTCGTTCCGCCCTATAAATATTTGAGTGCAACACGTATTTTAGTCGGCGACGACAAGAAAGGAGCTTAACGAATGAGCGCAATGCAAAAGTTGGTCGGCTGGATAGACGATCGTTTTCCATTAACATCAAACTGGAAAGCGCATCTGTCCGAATATTACGCGCCTAAAAATTTCAACTTCTGGTATTTTTTCGGTTCGTTGGCGCTGCTGGTCCTGGTTAACCAGATTGTTACCGGCATTTTCCTGACCATGAATTATAAACCCGACGCCAAGCTCGCCTTTGCGTCGGTCGAATACATCATGCGCGACGTTGAATGGGGCTGGTTGATACGCTATATGCATTCGGTAGGCGCTTCCATGTTTTTTGTCGTGGTCTATCTGCATATGTTCCGCGGATTGATTTACGGTTCGTATCGCAAACCGAGAGAGCTGGTCTGGATCTTCGGCATGATGATTTATCTTGCCTTGATGGCCGAAGCGTTCATGGGTTATCTGTTGCCTTGGGGTCAAATGTCGTTCTGGGGCGCTCAGGTCATTATTTCCCTGTTCGGTGCCATTCCCTACGTCGGCGATGCGCTGTCGTTATGGATACGCGGCGATTTCGTCGTCTCTGATGCAACACTGAACCGTTTCTTCGCCTTTCACGTCATTGCCCTGCCGTTAGTCCTGCTGGGCCTGGTGGTTGCGCATATCATTGCTCTGCACGAAGTTGGTTCGAATAATCCTGAAGGCATAGAGATCAAGAAACACAAGGATCCCGTTACGCACATTCCTCTCGACGGAATTCCTTTCCATCCCTATTACACCGTTAAGGATATCGTCGGCGTGGTCGTGTTCCTGATGGTATTTTCGGCGATCATTTTCTTTGCTCCGGAAATGGGCGGCTGGTTCCTCGAGCCCGACAACTTCATCCCGGCCAATCCTTTTAAAACGCCTGAACATATTTCGCCATTATGGTATTTCACGCCGTTTTATGCGATTTTACGTGCGATTCCAGATAAATTGCTGGGTGTCATGAGTATGGGTGCGAGTGTCGTAATCATGTTCTTCCTGCCTTGGCTGGATCGTTCAAAAGTCAAATCGATCCGTTACCGTGGTACGTTGTATAAAGTTATTCTGACGCTGTTTGTGATCAGCTTCATCGGACTGGGCTACGTGGGTACGAAAGAACCTACGCCTACGTTCACCTTGATTGCTCGTGTGCTAAGCATAATGTATTTTGCATTCTTTATACTGATGCCTTGGTATACCACAATCGATAAGACCAAACCTGTGCCAGAAAGGATTCCAGAATAATGAAGAAATTACTAATTGCGTTGTTATTTGCGCCGTTGACGGTTTTAGCGTCGGAAAATGTGCATTTGGACAAAGCTCCGGTAAATTTGCAGGATTACGCATCGCTACAGCGTGGCGCCCGGACTTTTACCAATTATTGCCTGACGTGTCACAGCGCCAACTACATGCGTTACTCGCGTCTGCAGGACATCGGCTTGACTAAAGATCAGATCAAACACAATCTGATGTTTGCCACCGATGCCATAGGGAGCCGGATGACGATAGCCATGAGGCCGGAAGATTCCAAGAAATGGTTTGGTATGGCCCCGCCTGATCTGACGGTCGAAGCCCGTTCCCGCACTCCGGACTGGATTTATACCTATTTACGCAGTTTCTATCGCGATGACAAACGTCCGACCGGCTGGAATAATACGGTATTCCCTAACGTAGCCATGCCGGATGTGCTCTATGGCCTTCAGGGTCAGCAAGTATTGAAAGATGCTGGAAATGGCGACAAATCTGAGCTGGTGTTGGCTGTGCCCGGTAAAATGAGCGCGGCCGAGTACAATGCTACAGTGGGTGATCTGGTCAATTATCTGACATGGATGGGTGAGCCCGGCAATATCAAGCGCATGGAACTGGGCGTGATGGTCTTGCTGTTTCTCGGCCTGTTCTTTATTCTGGCGTATTATCTCAAGAAGGAATTCTGGAAAGACATCCATTAATCTGATTGTTAGCGATCTTGGATTCGAATTATCAACCGTCCAGCCATCCCGTAAAGATAGGGATGTAGTGCAGGGGAGCTCGGTGTACAATGCGTATGTCGAGTTTGCCCGCCTGAACAATAGCGATTACGCTATTGTTGAATAAGGCTTAGGGGATATGTTTTTTACGGCCGACGGAGTACCCGCCGGCCTATTATTTTAGGGTATTCATTATGATGACGTTGTATTCCGGCAATACTTGCCCATACAGCCAACGCTGCCGTATCGTCCTGTTCGAAAAAGGGATGGATTTTGAAGTGATCGATGTGGATCTGCAAAATAAACCCGAAGACCTGGCATTAATGAACCCCTATAATCGCGTTCCGGTATTGATCGAGCGCGATCTGGTTTTATACGAAGCCAATATTATCAACGAATATATCGACGAGCGTTTTCCGCATCCGCAGTTGATGCCGGCAGATCCCGTCATGCGCGCTCGTGCGCGATTGTTTCTGTTTACCTTCGAGCAGGACCTGTTCAGTCATGTCAACGCAATCGAACAAGGCAGCAAAAATGTGGCGGATAAGGCGCGAGTCATCGTTCGCGATCATCTGACCCAGATCGCGCCGATATTCGCCAAGCAGAAATATATGCTGAACGACGATTTTTCCATGCTGGACGTGACGATAGCCCCATTGTTGTGGCGACTGGAGCATTACGATATCCAGTTGCCCAAACAGGCTGTCAATCTCCTCAAATATGCGGAACGTTTATTCAGTCGCACGGCATTTATCGATGCCTTGACGCCGAACGAAAAAGCAATGCGGAAATAATCGTACTTCGATATGGCTGAAACCTCTACCAAACCATATTTGATACGGGCTATATTTGAGTGGTGTATCGATAATGGATATACCCCTCATCTTTCCGTGGTCGTCGATAAATTTACGCGCGTTCCGATGGAGTACGTCAAGGAAGGTAAAATCGTCCTTAATCTGTCGCCCAGCGCTACGCACGGAATGCAGATGGATAATGTATGGATCCGGTTTGCGGCCCGATTCAACGGGGTTTCGAGGCAGATAGAAGTGCCGATCGGTGCTGTGGCCGGTATATTCGCCCGAGAAAACGGGGAAGGTCTGGGTTTTGAAGTTACGCCTACCTCGGACGATGCGACGGCAGCGTCCGATACCGTTCCGCCGGACGATGATCCGACGCCGCCCAAATCAAAGCGTGCCCGATTGCAGATTGTGAAATGAGAATCGGTGCGAGAGGGTTAGTCTTAGTGTCGGTGTAAAGCCGGTATTTTTTATTCAATAAGAGACCGTTGCACGATTACTGCGCTTGCTCATATTTCATTAAAAATGGCTTAATCCTCATATACGACTTGTACTCCGGTTTCTTGCCCTTTTTCGGCTCATCTGAGCGGCGCTCGCTACAGCGTGCAAAGGTCTCAAAAAACATGATTCAATTAATATGTATCTCGGCTCATAGTTTATTAGTCGGCCAGAATTTTTGGAATGGGGAAGGTCACGTTTTCCGTAATTCCTGTTAATTCGTTCACCTCGTCCGCGCCAAATAATTTAAGCTGGTCGATGACGGCCTGTACCAGCACTTCCGGAGCGGAGGCGCCGGCCGTAACGCCGATGCGCGATTTGCCGCGCAGCCAGCCCGCTTCCAGTTGGGTGGCGTTGTCTACCATATAGGAAGCAATACCCAGATTTTCCGCGACTTCGCGCAAGCGGTTGGAATTCGAGCTGTTCGGCGAACCGACGACAATCACGACATCACATTGCTGAGCCAGTGATTTGACGGCGTCCTGACGGTTTTGCGTGGCATAGCAAATGTCATCTTTTTTTGGCCCGACAATCTCCGGAAAGCGGATTTTCAGTGCCTCGATCACGCGTGCGGCATCGTCGACCGATAACGTCGTCTGCGTAACAAAAGCCAGTTTCGATTCGTTTTTCACTTCCAGATTCATGACGTCCTCGGCGGTTTCCACCAGATACATGCCGCCGTTGCTTTGTCCCATCGTACCTTCAACTTCGGGATGGCCTTTATGACCGATCATGATGATTTCCATGCCTTTGTCGCGCATGCGGGCGACTTCGAGATGAACTTTGGTGACCAATGGGCATGTCGCATCGAATACCGTCAGGCCGCGCGCTTCGGCTTCATGGCGTACCGCCAGCGAAACGCCGTGAGCGCTGTATATCAGCGTATTGCCGGGGGGGACGTCGCTCAGGTCTTCGATAAATATCGCGCCTTTGGATTTAAGGTTTTCCACGACGAATTTGTTATGGACGACTTCATGGCGTACATAAATAGGCGC
>DAIETB010000015.1:0-3062 GCA_027345925.1 Sulfuriferula sp. | reverse complement strand
TCGTTCAGGAAAAATCCGGTATCGCCCGCAATGCGGTGACTGCCGAAGAAGCTGTTGATGGTGTACGTTACCGATACGGCATTGCCCGCGCTATCGATAACCGAGTAATGCGTCGTATGTACGCCTTCCGTTTGGATTTCGCTGATCGTTGACGGCGTTGCCTGCATCGGTGCGATATGCGACCGGATCGCTGCGGCGTGACCGGCCGACAGCAGTTGCCCGACCGGATTGCGCACAAAATCGGGATCGCCGAGTACGTTGTTGCGGTCCTTGAAGGCAAAGCGCATGGCTTCGGCCCGATAATGAATGCCGCGGACGGAACCGGAACCCCATTGACCGAGAGGATATGCGTCTAGGACATGCAGGATTTCGCATAAGGTCACACCTCCGGAACTGGGCGGAGGCGCGGACAGAATATGATAGCCGCGATAATTACATTCGACGGGGGCCAACGTTTCCGTCGTATAGCGGTCGAAATCCCGTTGTGCGAGCAGGCCGCCGTGGTCCCGCAAGGCTTGCAGCAGTGCGGCGGCAGTCGGCCCTTTATAAAAACCGGCGGCGCCGGATTTTTTTATTCTTTCCAGCGACTCGGCTAACTGCGGTTGTATAAGCGTATCGCCGGCCCGATAAGGATGGCCGTGGTCGAGGAAAATTGCCGCGACATTAGCGTGACTGGAAAAAGCCTGGGTATGCGAGGCGAGAAGATCGATATCGCCCTGCTCCAGCACGTATCCTTTGCGGGCCAGCTCAATTGCCGGTTCGATCAGTTCGGCTCTGGGCAGAGTCCCGAATTTTTTTCTGGCAGTCTCCAGTCCCAGCACCGTACCGGGCACCGCTACCGCCAGATAGGAGTCCGTGCTGAGTCCGGGAACGACTTGTCCGCGACTGTCCTGAAACATCGTTGCCGTAGCGGCCAGCGGCGCTTTTTCCCGAAAATTCAAAAACAGGTTCCGGCCGTCTGCTGTATGGATCAGCATAAATCCGCCGCCGCCGAGATTACCGCAACAAGGATGCACGACTGCCAGCGCATAACCGATAGCGACTGCTGCATCGATGGCGTTACCGCCATTGCGCAATATAGTCAGACCCACATCGGTCGCCAGATGCTGTTCGGTAACAACCATGGCATGGCCGGCACTTGCCGGTTGGTCGGCAATAGCGGAACCGGTTCCCGTAAACAGCCATGCCAGCGCTGTCAGTGCGCTGCCGATGGATGAGATTCTGCTCGATAAAATACGTCGTTTGCGCATCGGAAAGCCATTTTTATGTTTGGGCATAAGAATTCTATTCTTTTTCGTTAAAGAAATCTGCTTGCGGGCCGAAAACCTGATTGGGATTATGTTGTCGCCGCAATTCCGACCCATTTCAATTTCCGTTGACAATTTGTCAATTATCTCTCTGCATCATGGTGGCGATACCGGTAGCCAGTCGACGGATTTTATTGCGGACGGTATTCGCGGCAAAATTTCCTTCGCGCATTGATGGTTGCTGACGAATGCGCGACAAGAATAACGATAATGGGGAGACCTCTGTTACTGCGTACGTTTATCTTCCAGGGCGGCATCGGTTTTGCCCGATGGAGGGGAAGATGATTTTATTGGTACTAAACACGGGGTAAATGTTATGTCGATGCAAGGATTGAATTTCAATTCATGGAGTTTAGGAAAAAAACTGTCAGGAGTGGTATTTGCCCTGGTATTTTTGATGTTTGCAGGCTTTGTGCTGGGCATGGGCAACTCTACTTATGGATTGATGAAGGCTAGAGCTGTAAACAGCATGGTTTTTCTGGATACGACCGTGCGGGATATGCTGGATATTTACGCTAATACGGTGCGTCAGGACGCGGTGCGCGCAAATAAATTTTTTGCGACCAATTTTCCCGGAGAATATGAGGTAGAAGCCGGCCGTAAAATAAATATCGGGGGCAGACCGGTCGATACGCTTAAAAACGGCGATACGGTGCTGAATCTGGATACCGCGGCGGTCGACCGGTTCAGCGCAGGCAGCAATGCCATCGCTACCGTATTCGTCAAGCAGGGAGACGATTTTATTCGCATCGCTACGTCGCTCAAGAAGGAAAGCGGCGAACGCGCTCTGGGTACGGTACTCGACCGGACCAGCGACGCTTATCGCAGACTGGATCGGGGTCTGGATTATATCGGCCCGTTAACGTTGTTCGGTACCCGTTACATGTGTGTATATACGCCGGTCAGGAATAGCGCGGGTGCCGTAGTCGGCGTGCTGTTTACCGGCATAGACATGACCGCTACGCTCCAGGAGCTTAAAGCGAAAATCGGTGCGATTAAAGTAGGGAGGACTGGATACTTCTATGCAATCAGCACCAGAGGCGCGAATTACGGCAAGTTGACTATCGCTCCTCACGACGAAGGCAGTAATATTCTTGACGCTCGGGACGCATCCGGTCGGGAGTTCGTCAAGGAAATGCTGGAGAAGAAATCGGGTGTCATGGAATATCCTTGGGTCGACAAAGCTTCCGGCAGTACTGCAGCGCGCACTAAAATTGTTGTGTATGCCTATTCCAGGGATTTCGACTGGGTTGTCGCAGGAGGCACTTATCTGGACGAGATCACCCAGCCGAGTATCGATATGCTGACCCGGTTTGCTGTCATCGCGCTTTTGCTGATCGTCGCACTTGCATGGCTGTTGTCCGTAATTATCAGGCGTACCGTAGGAAGCCCGCTGGCGGAAGTTGTCGGTGTGGCCGAAAAAATGGCCAGTGGCGATTTGCGTCACAATATCGATTCCAGCCGAAAGGATGAAATCGGTCAGCTGATTTACGCCATCAATGGAATCAATCGCGGTCTGGGTAGTGTGATTGGAGAAGTGCGCGCCGGGACGGAAACGATCGCGTCGGCATCGGAGCAGATTGCTGCCGGCAATCTGGATTTGTCCAACCGCACCGAGGCGCAGGCCAGTGCGCTGGAGGAAACGGCATCGGCAATGGAAGAACTCACGGCGACGGTCAAGCAAAATGCCGAAAATGCCCAGCAGGCCGACAAACTTTCGGAAACCGCATCGGACATTGCCGTTAAAGGCGGCGT
>DAIETB010000260.1:0-7054 GCA_027345925.1 Sulfuriferula sp. | reverse complement strand
TCAATGGCGGGCAGCTTACCGCCGTGTTCACGGCTACCGATCTGACCACTCTGACCGGTTCCGCGCCGAACTACATCTTCACCGGCGGCAACTTTTCCATGTACTACAATCCGACCGTAGTGTATGGCACAACAGCATCCAATTACTATGGCGCGGCTACCGGAACCCAGATCGCCCAATTTGTCATCGCCGACACCAACAACCCCAATACCGGCGGCGGTTTCCTGAATGCTGACGGCTCCCCGACGGCAAACGGCACGGTGACCTTATCGAGCGTTCCTCCGGCAACTCTGACCGGCAACCCTTTCCTGAGTTCGTCGGGCACCCCATTGTTCCAGAATATCCTGCAGGGTTTTGTAACCGCCAACGCTTCCGAAGATACGACGGCCAATGCCAACAATTACACCATCGATCCTAAGCTGGTGCAGGCCTTGTCGGGTAGCACCAACACCCAGAACAATCTTCCGTACAGCATCTTTATTTCGAATGGCGGTCAGTTCAAGCTGCAATACATCCCTGAACCTGCTACGCTGGCCTTGATGGGCATAGGCCTGTTGGGCATCGCGCTGACGGTTCGGCGCAAGCAGCGCGGTTAATCCTGCGCTAATGCCGGAAACAGGGTCTGCAAAGCTTTTATGCGGATCCTGTTAAGGCGGTAGCGGCAGCTGACTACCGTAACAGGCATTATATCAAGGCCACGATCCTGCACAGGTATCGTGGCCTTGGTTTTTTAAACCGATCTCATTATCTGCTCATCGCTCACAACCCTGAAATTTCCTCCGATTGAAAACAATCGGACCGCTTCTGTGCCACATGGCCTTATCCCTTCAAATTCTGCAATAATGCTTTTGCTTCGTTCGCTTGCGGAAACGCCTTGTTCGCGTCGAGTATCTGTTTCAATATTCCTCGCGCCATGGCGGCATTACCAGTTTGAGCCAACGCAACCGCATAATGGTATTTCACGTCGAGCGCCGAAGGTACGATCGAAACAGCTTTTTGCAGCAACTTTACCCCGCCGGCCGCATCGCCTTCCTGAACGAGTATCCAGCCCAGTGTATCCATGATTTGAGGATCGTTCGGCGCGCGCCGGTAAGCCTGCTGCGCCATTTCCAACGCCCGGGGATTCTTCATCTTCTGATAGATCCACGCTACATTGTTCAAAGCGGCAGGCGTACCCGGTGCCGTGTGCAATAACGCCAGATATTGCTGCAAGGCTGCGCTATTGTCGCCTCGGGTTAAATACGCCTGCGCCAGATAGTTTCGCGCCACCAGATCGGCCGGATGTGCCGCTAACCATTGCAGAAGATTCCTGTCGGCCAGACTGCCTTTGCCGTTCAAGGTCAATGCGTGATGAAGCTTGATTTCTGCAACCGTGGTTTTGGCTACGCCTTGCGCTTTTTCATAAGCGTTTGCCGCTTCGCCGTATTTTTTCTGAGCAAGGTCGATGTCTCCCTCCAGGATAAACGCCTGCGGGGATTTCGGGAAATCTATTTGTTGCTGCCGTACCAGTTTATACGACTGCTCATACTCCCCTGCCGAATCGTACACCGCCACCAGAGCGTTCAGCGCCTCGGGATAAACCGGTTGTAACGTCAATGCAGTCGCCAATGAAACTGCCGCAGCAGGATAAGCTTTCGCCAGCGCCTGTGCGATACCTAAACGGAAAAACGCGAGCGCCGAATGCGGCAGCACTTGCGTAAGCGTTGTATAAGTACCTGCCGCAGCGTCGAATTGACCGGCCGCGACCTGGGTTTTCCCCAGCAGATTGATTGCCAGCGGATTTTGGGGCGCTTTCTGCACTGCCTGTTGCGCCAACGTCAAAGCCGCGGGAACCTGTTTGTGCAGCAGCCGGAATTCAACCAGTGCGCTTACCGGCTGTATCGCGGCCGGATTAGCTTTGGCAGCTTTTTCCAGCCAGTCGACATAATCGTTGTCCTGACCGGTGTGTTGCGCCATTGCTGCCAGATACATCATGGCCTGCAGATTATTTTTATCCTTAGCCAATATGGATTCAAATTGTTGGCGCGCTGCCGGCAGGTTATCTTCTTTCAAGTAAAGCTCACCCAGACTGAGCGCTGCCGGCAGATAACCAGGATCGATGGCCAGGGCAGCATTAAAACTTTTCTGAGCCGCAGGCAAATCATTTTTACCGATGTACGCCGCGCCCTCCAGATTATAAATCTGTGGAGATGCAGGCCATTTCTGCATCATTTTTTGAGCGGTAGACAGCGCATGGTTGTAATCCCTGTTACCCATATAAGCCAGGACCAGCGCACTTTCCGCCTCGGCATGGCCTGTGTCGTGAGCCGCTGCCGCTTCCAGGTCGGCAATTGCCTGACCGGTTTGTCCGCTTGCCATCCGGCTCAAAGCCAATTGAGTTCGCAATGACGCATTCGCAGGCTCAATCGCGACTTCTTTGGCCAGATACTGAGCAGCCTTATCCGGCTCACCCGTTTGAGCATAGGCTTCTACCGCCAACCCTAATGCCTGTACGTCCGTGCCGCCCAGCAGCGGCGACAGGGTTTTTAACGCTTCGGCAGGCTGTTTTAATTTTAACAGGGTGACAGCCAGCATCTTTCTGGCATAGTCATTGTCGGGAAACTCTTCGACGAAACGGGAGAAATCCTTTTTCGCGCGCTCATTATCACCCAGCTGGTAACTGATGCTGCCGCGCAACAATATGCTGGGCATATGATCCGGCACCACTTTCAGCACGTCCAGAATATCATCTCTGGCCAACGTAAATTTCCGCAGCTGGAAATTCAACATGGCTTCGAGATATTTTCCCATCAGATTTTTCGGATAGAGCTTCTTCAATTCGTCGATTTGCGTTTTTGCTTCCGCCACTTTTCCCATCACCAATTCCAAAGAGGCAATGTCGCCCATGGCAATGGCGTTATTTTTATCGATAGTCAGCGCTTTTTTATATTCGGATAAAGCAGCTTCGTTTTGTGCCGAAGCGCGAAGAATATCGCCTTTCAATATCAAGGCATCGGCATGATTGGGCGCTTGAGCAATCAATTGGTCCAGCAACCGCAACGCATCATTCGTGTCGGCATTGATCGCGTCCAGTCGAGCCATGCCGACGATTGCATCGGCGTCCTGAGGCGATGCCGCCAAGGCGGCGTCAAATGCGGATTTTGCGGCGTCTTTCTGATCCAGTCCCAAATAGGCATCACCCATCATGACCCATTGGCTGGCTAGCGCATCACCCTTTAATTCAGGCGTTATATGCGTGTTATCAATGATTTTCTGAAATTGGCCCATACCTAAATAAGCCGTATCCAGAGCCAGCTCAACTCTGTTCTGCCGGGTGCCGGATTTCAATACCCGCTGCAACTCATCGATCGCTGCAGGATAATTCCCCTCATCATTATACAAAGTGCCGAGGAGATAGCGCGCTTCCGTATTATTCGCATCTTTTTGCAAAGCGTTTTTGAGCTGGATGATGGCGGATTTATCGTCGCCCCTGGCATGATACTGTTCTGCGTCTTTCAAATACTGGAGGCTCGATTCGGATGGGCTGCAACCCGCAAGCCAGCCGCATGATACCGTCAGCATCACCGACCAAGACACATACTTCAATTTCCCAACCCGCCGCGATTTCATACTCTCTCCGAAATTTGTAAATAATATTTTGTCTGTCCGAGTATAGTATAAAAACCGGGGCATATCGACTCTTACCCGCTTCCCGCAAGAAGCGAGCTAAAGACGACTCCAGGATTTATATTCCACTGGGCAAAGACAAACCGGTTTCCGGCTTTTTTCCTGTACGCATCCCTCTTGTAATCTGGTTCTAAACAACCGACAATATGCGTTACGTTCGACCTATCCTCTCTCGTTAAATGCTAGATTTCACCCTGAAAACCGCTGGAAGTCTGTTGTCGCCGCCAGGTAGCCGGGCAAGACTATCCATCCTGATCTATCATCGGGTGTTACGGCGAACGGATCCGCTCTTTCCTTTCGAGGTCGATGCCGGCCGATTCGATGCACAGATGAAAACCGTGCGCGATCTGTTTCATATCCTGCCCTTGTCCGAAGCCGTTTTTCGCCTGAAAAATGGCACATTGCCTGCACGAAGCGCATGCATTACCTTCGACGATGGTTATGCCGACAATGCCGAGGTCGCGTTACCCATACTTCAACGCAGGCGTATTCCGGCTACTTTTTTTGTAGCGGACGGATTTCTCGATGGCGGTATCATGTTTAATGATCGCATTATTGAAATAATCCGGCAGAATACCGACCCTCTGCTCGATCTCACTCCGCTGGGGCTGGATCGGCTGCCGCTCGATTCCTTCGAACAAAAGCGTAGCGCCATTTCCGTCTTGCTGTCGCGATTAAAATATACTTCTCTCGAAAAACGCGAAGAGTTGCTCATGGAAATCGAGCGTATCGCCCGGATCACCCCTAATGCGAACCTGATGATGCGCAGCGAACAAATCCGCGAATTACACAACGCTGGTATGGAAATCGGAGGACACACCGTAAATCATCCGATTCTGGCAAGTATCGACATCGCAAGTTCCGAAGCCGAAATCATCCGCAACCGGGACCGGTTACAGGACATTACCGGCAGTCCGGTCAGATTATTTGCCTATCCTAACGGAAAACCGCATACCGATTACAACGCGGAACATGTCGCACTGATTAAAAGACTCGGTTTTGATGCGGCCGTAAGTACGGCGCGTGGCGTCTCTACTCGTAACAGCGATTGTTTTCAATTGCCGCGCTTTACGCCGTGGGATCTTTCGCTTTTCCGTTTTTCGCTGCGCTTACTGCATAATTTGCGCAAAAATGTCACTCAGCCATTGACGGAAGCACATGCATAAAAAACATTCCTATCCATTCAATTTATCATATCAGTGCCGACAGATACCGATGTATCGGCAAATTTAACGATCGCCTTCCAACCTAACGATGACACTCCCTTCTCGTCCAAAACATTGCGCATCCAATAACTTCCCCGTCATCGACAACTGCCTGCATATCGGCGGGCAGTCTCTGCCCCGTCTTGCGCAGCGTATCGGAAAGACCCCTTTTTATGCATACGACCGCCAGCTGTTGACCGACAGGGTACGCGTACTCAGGGAAAAGTTGCCACCCGAGGTTCATTTGCATTATGCGATGAAAGCAAATCCGATGCCCGCACTGGTACAGCATATGGCCAGACTCGTTGACGGTCTCGATGTGGCGTCGGCAATGGAAATGAATACCGCACTCGATACGGGCATGCCTGCCGGTCAAATAAGTTTTGCCGGTCCGGGAAAACAGGACAGCGATCTGGCCTGTGCTATTGCTGCAGGTATTGTCATCAATCTGGAGTCCGAGCCGGAAATGTTGCGTGCCGCCCGCATCGGGCAGGAATTGGGTATCGCTCCTCAAGTAGCGGTCAGAGTCAACCCGGATTTTGAACTTAAATCTTCGGGCATGAAAATGGGGGGAGGCGCCAAGCAGTTCGGTATCGATGCCGAACAGGTGCCCGGCGTATTACACCGCATGGCCGGTCTCGAACTGATGTTTAGGGGTTTCCATATTTTCAGCGGGTCGCAGAATCTACGGGCCGAATCGATCATCGAAGCGCAGGAAAAGTCCATCGCGCTGGCTATCCGGCTTGCCGCTTACGCCCCTGCTCCCGTGCAAAAACTGAATATAGGCGGAGGATTCGGCATTCCGTATTTCCCCGGCGAATCCCCTCTGGATATCGATCTGATCGGCCAGAATCTCGGAAAATTACTGCATGAGGTCAAAGACAAACTACCTGAAACCCAGGTAATACTTGAACTGGGACGCTATTTGGTCGGCGAAGCGGGTATCTATGTATGCAGAGTGGTCGACAGAAAAATTTCGAGAGGTCAGGTTTTTTTAGTTGTCGACGGCGGCTTGCATCATCATTTAGCTGCATCGGGAAATTTTGGCCAAGTTCTCCGCAAGAATTTTCCCGTAGCTGTGGCAAATTCCGTAAATAATGAAACGGAAACCGTGTCCGTGGTCGGGCCCCTTTGCACTCCGCTGGATTTACTGGCCGACAAAATGGAATTGCCCCGTGCTGACGTGGGCGATCTGATCGTTGTTTTCCAGTCAGGCGCTTATGGCCTGAGTGCCAGCCCCACTCAATTTCTGAGTCAGCCTGCCGCTGGCGAAGTATTGGTATAACAGACAATAACAGGAACCCACTACGTATGAATGTTTTTTATGGCTGCACCGGACAAAGCGTTGATCCGGAAACCTGTCTGGCTAAAATGGGAGGGAAGACGGCCGATCCCACCATGACTGCGCTCGCGACCCCTTACGGTTCCCTCGCAACGGCTCACGGCAATATTTGCAATGAATTCGAAATACTGGCAGCGATTACCGGAAACCCTCATTTTACGGACCCGCAACTGGCGGAACGAGCTCGCGATCTCGGTATCGTTGCAACGTTGATTCACGCTTATCTCGAGCATGGCATAGGGGTATTCAAACTTCTCGCCGGGCATTTTTCTGCGGCCATCATCGACGGGCGAACCTCTCAGACTTTACTTGCCACCGATCGTTCTGCCGTTCATCCGGTAGTCTATACCCTGACTAACGGACAACTGGTGTTCGGTTCCAGCCTGGATCTGGTCAAACGGCACCCCTCGGTAAAATCTAAAATCGATCCGCAAGCGATTTACGATTTTGTATTTTTTCATATGATCCCCTCCCCGGGCACCATTTACACGGATCATAATCGCTTGCTGCCGGGCCAGTATCTGCGCTATACCAACGGAAAAGCGGAAACCGGTTTTTATTGGGAATTGCAGTTTACGGAAAATACAAAACTCCCTTTCGAAGAGCTTAAAGAAACGTTTCTTGACACGGTAAAACAGGCGGTACAGGACGCCGCGGTCAGCAAGCGGACAGGCGCTTTTTTAAGCGGGGGCACCGACAGTTCCACCATTTCAGGAATGCTGGGCATCGTGACCGGAAAACCGGCCGAAACCTATTCCATCGGGTTCGAGGCGGAAGGTTATGACGAAATGGAGTATGCCCGTATCGCAGCTCATCATTTCGGCACGCATCATCATGAATA
>DAIETB010000255.1:0-6273 GCA_027345925.1 Sulfuriferula sp. | reverse complement strand
GTTAGCGCACCATCAAGGCGGTGATCTGCCGTCTGCGCAGACGCTGTACCGGAAACTCCTGCAGATGGATCCGGCACATGCCGACGCGCTGTATCTTCTGGGTCTGATCGCTCACGTGCAAGGGCAGCATTCGGCAGCCGCAGACTTGATGAATAAAGCCATAGCCGTCAATCCGTTCAACCCGGACTACTATGCCAATCTCGGCGTAGTGTTGCAGGAAACGGGCCAACTGCAAGCGGCAACCGAAAATTACCGGCTGGCGATAGCGCGCAAACCGGACTATGCCGAAGCGCACAATAATCTGGCGAATGCGTTAAAAGAGCTGGGCAAACCCGAAGAAGCTAAGATCAGCTATTGCCGCGCCCTGGAGGTCATGCCCGAATCGGCCATGATTCATTACAATCTCGCCAACGTATTGCTGGAATTAAACGAACAGGACGGGGCGATTGCCAGTTATCGTCGCGCGCTGGCGCTCAATCCGGATTATGCCGAGGCGCACAATAATCTAGGCAATGTATTGCAGAACCGGCTCGAACTGGATGCGGCGATTCACTGCTATCGACAGGCGATCGCCAGTGATCCGGGCTACGTCGAAGCCTGGAACAATCTCGGCAATGCTTTGAAGGATAACGGAAATATTGAAGCGGCCGTCGCCAGTTACCGGCAGGCGCTGACATTACGGCCCGCTTATGCCGTCCTGTATTACAATCTTGGTAACGCGTTGAAATTGCAAGGAAAATTTGAAGAGGCCGCAGATTCTTACCGGCAGGCGATTGCGTGTCAGCCGGATTACGCCCAGGCTTGCAATAACCTGGGCAATGCGCTGAAAGATTTGGGCAGGCTGGACGAAGCGGTCGCCAGTTATCGCCATGCGCTGGATTTAAAGCCGGAGTATGCCGAAGCGCACAACAATCTCGGCAGCGCGCTGCAAGCTCAGGGCAAGCTTGACGATGCGATCGCCAGTTATCGTTGCGCTATGGTATTGAATCCCGAATCGGTCGAGGTGCACAATAATCTGGGCTGTGCATTGCAGGAATCGGGCGAACTGGAACAAGCCCTCGTCTGTTACGACAGGGCATTGCAGATCAAACCCGATTCCGCCGAAACCCATTACAACCGGGCAGGGATTTTTCAGGCCCAAGCAAGGCTGGACGAAGCGATCGCCAGCTATCGGAGGGCACTCGATGTCAAGCCGGACTATGCCGAAGCGCACAACAATCTCGGCAATGCACTCAAGGACCAGGATCGGATAGAGGAGGCTGCTGCCAGCTATCAGCAGGCGCTGGCGTGCAAAACTGACGCACAAACGCTATGCAATCTCGGCATACTGTATTCCAGAGCGGAGCAGTATGCGCTGGCGGAAACATGGTATCGGCGGGCTCTGGAAGTCGATGAGCTATCGGTCATCGCGCACCGCAATCTCTCCGCGATTCTGGTCAACGACGGACGGACGGTCGAAGCCCGTATGCACATGGATGCCGCATATCGGCGGCAGTGCTGGTTCAGCACCGTTTCGGCTACCGCCCGACGCACCGTACTGATATTGCTGGGGGTAGAAAAAGGCAATGTGCCTGTCGCGCATCTGTTTCCGCCGGCAAGCAACAATACGATAGAGTGGATGATCGAATATGCCGCAGCGGAGCAATGTCCGGAATTGCCCGCTTACGATGTGGTATTCAACGCCGTAGGCGAGCCCGATATGACCGGCAATACGTCTGCGCCGATTGCTGCTTTCATTGAACACAGCGCGCAGCCGCTGCTGAATCATCCCGCAGCGATAGCGCGCACCGCCCGGCACTTGATGCCAGATTTGTTCGGCGAGGTGGAAGACGCAATCGTTCCTGAGGTGTGGCGTATCGAGCCCGGCAATGCATGTCCCGCGAACCTGCCGTTTCCGGTCCTGGCCAGACCCGCGGGATCGCACGGCGGCGAGCAAATGAAACTGCTCGATACAGCGGCTGCGCTGCAGGAATGGTTGACTGCCCGGGAGAACGAGATCGCGTATCTGTCGGCTTATTACGATTATCGTTCCGCGGACGGTTATTTTCGCAAATACAGGATGATATTCATCGATGGCGAGGTTTTTCCGTACCATCTGGCGATTTCGACGCACTGGATGGTGCATTACGCCACGGCGGAAATGCAGGACGCGGCATGGAAACGGGAGGAGGAGCGGCAATTTCTGGAAAACCCGGAACGGGTACTCGGCGCTCGCGGGATGGCCGCAGTGGCAGCGATAGGCCGTAATCTAAAACTGGATTATGCCGGCGCGGATTTTACATTATTGCCTGACGGCCGGATCTTATTGTTCGAAGCTAATGCGACCATGCTGGTTCATCCTGAAAAAGAGCAGAGCAGGCTGGCATTTAAAAATCCTTATGTGCAGCGGATTTTTCAGGCATTCGAGACAATGCTGGCACGTAAAACGGCGGCCCGCTGCTAATCGCGCGAATCTGGACTATCCATCGTCTCCAGATCCCAGCGCGGACGCACGCTAAACGATCCCGCCGGCCGACCGCCGTAGCGCAGTCGCATCGCTCCGGCGTAAGCGATCATCGCCCCGTTGTCCGTACAGAAGGCCAGTTCGGGGAAATATACTTGCGCATCTATTTTCTGCACGCTGAAAGCAAGCGCTGCGCGCAACTGGCGATTGGCGCCGACGCCGCCTGCCACGACCAGCCGTTTGCAATCGGCGTTTTTGAGCGCGGCGATGGATTTGGCCGATAAAACATCGGTCATGGCGAGCTGGAAAGCCGCTGCGATATCGGCGCGATCGGAAATTTCGGGGTATTTTTGCACAAGATTGAGCACTGCGGTTTTCAGACCGCTGAAACTGAAATTCAGATCGCCGGAATGGAGCATGGGACGAGGCAGTCGAAAGCGCAGCGGGTCGCCGGTTTCGGCCAGTAGCGATAAAGCTGCGCCACCCGGATAGTCGAGTCCGAGCAATTGCGCGGTTTTGTCGAAGGCTTCGCCGGCAGCATCGTCGAGCGTGTCGCCCAGAGTACGGTAGCGGCCGACTGCCTGCACTTCCATCAGTTGGGTATGGCCGCCCGATACCAGTAGCGCAACGAAAGGAAAAGCGGGCGGGTTGGCCGATAACAGGGGCGAGAGCAAATGGCCTTCGAGATGATGGATCCCGAGTACGGGAACAGACAGCGCGACACCGAGCGCGTGGGCGATGCCGGTGCCGACCAGCAAGGCCCCGGCGAGACCGGGCCCTTCGGTGTAGGCGATCGCATCGATATCGGCCAGCTGCCGTTGTGCTTCTTCGAGTGTGCGACGGGTCAGCGGCAACACCCGGCGAATGTGATCGCGCGAGGCGAGCTCGGGAACTACGCCGCCATATTCGGCATGCATGGCGACCTGAGTATGCAGCGCATGACTGAGCAATCCCAGTTCGCTATCGTACAGGGCGATCCCGGTTTCGTCGCAGGAAGATTCGATTCCCAATATTAACATATGGATAATCGAGACTTTAAATCGAAAAGAGACGTAATTGTCATTTTCTTGTCATTTTCTTGTCATATGATGGTGAATATTATAATTGAAACCAGGGAGGCTATTCATGGCGGCGACGATATTGTTGGTGGAAGATGAGCCGGGCATACAGGAATTGGTGAAATTCAATCTCACTCAGGCCGGTCATGCGGTCATGTGTGCGGAATCCGCCGAGCAGGCATTGGTGATTACGCGCGAGGCGTTGCCCGATCTGGTACTACTGGACTGGATGCTGCCGGGAATGAGCGGGATCGAACTGGCGCGGATCTTCCGCACCGATGTGAGGATGAAGCAGGTTCCGATCATCATGCTTACAGCCAGAGGCGACGAGCGCGACAAGGTACTGGGTCTCGAAACCGGCGCCGACGATTATATAACCAAACCCTTTTCGCCGCGCGAATTGTCGGCGCGTATCAAGGCGGTGTTGCGACGCCGTGCGCCGCAAATGACCGAGGATCGCGTCGAAGTGCGCGGTCTGAGCCTGGATCCGGTCAGTCATCGGGTCATCGGCAACACGGTTGCGCTGGAGCTGGGGCCGACCGAATTCCGTTTGCTGCATTTCATGATGACGCATCCCGAGCGTGTATACTCGAGGGCGCAACTGCTGGATCACGTCTGGGGCGATCATGTATTCGTGGAAGAACGAACCGTCGATGTACATATACGCCGCCTGCGACTGGCTCTGGAAGTGTCCGGGCACGAAAATCTGATTGAAACCGTGCGCGGAGCGGGCTACCGGCTCTCGGCGCAATTATAATTACGGAGTAACAGGTTCGGCGGTAACGTCGGGCAAAAACCGATGTTGGGGATGGATTTGAGCGAATTCTGGTGGCGGCCATTAATCATGCTGGCAGCATTGGGCGCCTGCGCGCTCGGTGCAGGCATGTACTGGGGGCAGACGACGGGGCTGGTGCTGGCGATAGTCGGGCTGATCGCGTATCTCGGCTATCATACTTATTATATGTCGATGCTGGCAAACTGGCTGCTTAAAGGCGATACCAGCAATATTCCGGTAGCGACCGGTGCCTGGGATGAAATATTTTATGCGCTGGATCGCTTGATCAGACTGCATAAGCGCAGCAATTCCAAACTGTTTGCGGTACTGGATCGGTTTGAGCATGCCGCGCAAGCGATCCCCGACGGGATCGTGATGCTCAACGAAGCAGACCAGATCGACTGGTTTAATCCGGCCGCCTGCCGTCATTTCGGACTCGACGAGAAATCCGACCGCGGTCAGTTTATCGGTTATCTGATCCGTCAGTCGGCGTTTCACGATTATCTGAGTGGCGACGACTACCGTTGGCCGTTCGTCATGAAATCGCCCTGTACGCGCGATATGACCCTCTCGGTGCAAATGGTGCCGTTCGGCGATAAACAGAAAATGCTTATTTCGCGTGATGTCACGCAGTTTGAAATGGTCGAGGCCATGCGGCGGGATTTTGTGGCGAATGTCTCGCACGAACTGCGTACGCCGTTGACCGTGGTCGGCGGGTTCCTGGAAACGTTTCTGGACATGCGGAATATCCCGCCCGAAGATTTTTATAAGTACTGCGACCTGATGCAGCAGCAAACCGAGCGCATGCGGCGACTGGTAGAAGATTTGCTGGCGCTGTCGCGGCTGGAAAGCCCGCAAAACCGGCTGGTGGAAAAACATGTCGATATGACGAATCTGATCCAGACGCTGTATCAGGATGCGATAAGCCTGAGCGCCGGTCGTCATCCCATCTCCCTGGTTAACGACAGCGAAGACGACCTGCTCGGCAATGCGGACGAACTGGTGAGCGGACTGGGCAATCTGGTCAGCAATGCGGTCCGATATACGCCGGCCGGCAAGGCGATCACCCTGATCTGGGGCTGGCGCGACGACGAACTCTGTTTTAGCGTGCAGGACAGGGGCGAAGGGATAGAAGCGCAGCACATCGCGCGGCTGACCGAGCGATTTTATCGCGTCGACCGCGGCCGTTCACGCGAAACCGGCGGTACCGGCCTGGGTCTGGCGATCGCCAAGCATGTGCTGACCCGGCATCACGGGCGGCTGGTGATAGAAAGCAAAGTGGGGCAGGGCAGTTGTTTCAGTGCTTGTTTTCCGGTTGCGCGAGTGATCCGGGATTAATTTTGCTCAATTTCAGGTGAAATTGGCCGGATTGGGTGCTACCGCCAGCTTGAATGCCTGCGTATGATGACGGGAAGGGGTAAACAGAAATTTTATCGGTGCGCCGGAAGGGATTCGAACGCCAGACCCCTTGGTTCGTAGTGCGAAGTTCCTTATGCAGGATTTATTAATCAATAGCTTGCGATGCCAGCATCATCGAAAATTAGCCGCATAATGGCGGTGTCGCGTGACAAATCGGTGACAGAAAAAAATGAGGTCCCAAACATTTACGCCGTTTTTTCATTGTAGCGGCGCAAGCGAAACAGGATAAGCAGAAAATCCCGTGTCATGTGACACCAGCGTCATTTCTTCGCAAATCGCTTGTGCAATAATCATTCGGTCAAATGGATCGCGATGATGAAATGGCAAACGTAACAGACTCTGCAAATGCGCGGTTTGAATCGGGAGAATGGGAATTCCCTGCAAATGCAACGTGTTCTCGATCGTGACAAGGTCGTCCAAAAGTTCCAGCCTCCCAATAGATACTTTGATGGTCATTTCCCACAGACTTGCCACACTCACCGCAACCTGGTTGCGCCTATCCTCGATCATCAGACGTTGCACTTCAGAAAGATTTGGGTGACCTTCCAGATACCAAAGCAGGATGTGTATCAAGCAGC
>DAIETB010000254.1:0-3285 GCA_027345925.1 Sulfuriferula sp. | reverse complement strand
TGCCGGTCGCGCCCGCCATGCACCGGGCGTTTCAGCCCCGCTTCGGGATTCGGCACGCAGAGCAGATGAATCTGCACCGTTGCGATATCGTACCAGACGCCGTCGAAAACCAGCGCCGGCCGGTCGGGACTGGGCGTCAAGCCAAGCACGCCTTCGTAAAAAGCGCGCGCACGCGGCAGATCTTCCACCACGACCGACGCATGATGCACTCCGGTTACCAGGCTCATGCGGTAGCCCCCTTGTCGAGTTGTCCTGAAAACAGGCTGGCGACCATGATCATGGCGGCGCCCAGCCACTCTTTGCCGACCAGCGATTCTCCCGCCAGAAAATACGCGGACAACGCCGATACGATCAGTTCGAACCGTAAAATAACGATAGCGCGGTTTGCCGCCACGTATAACAGACCGTACTGCAATACCACGGTAATGATCAACATGGCGGCCGCCAGCATCAATAATACGCCCCATGTCATCGGACTATACTCTCCCCACGCAAAGAAAGTCGACGGTTGCAGCAACAACAGCGGCAACGGCATCAATGCGCCGCCTATCCAGATGCCGACGGATTTGGCTTCGATACTGAGCATGCCGAGCTTTTTGGACATGACGTTGGTCAGAGCGAAACTGATGCCGGCCGATAGCCCGGCCCACTCCGCCGCGTTGCCGGGCACGGGGAAACGGCCGTCCGGCCGCCATAACATCACCACCGCACCGCCCAAAGAAAGCAGAACGATGTAATAACCGGTACGGCTCAAACGCTCCGCGAGCAGAATCCTGGAAAATAAAATCGTCCAGAGCGGCGCCAGATAAAACAGCAGCGACACCCGCATCACTTCGCCATGTATCACCGCCAGCACATAGGCGGTGTTGGTCCATCCCGAGGTAACGACGATCGCCAGCCACCACCATCTGGCCGCCAGCACGTTGTTCAAATGCCTGCGATACAGCGGCAATCCTATCGTCAATGCGACCGCATACGTCATAAACGTCGACATCAATCCCGAAACGCCCATGTGACTGAGCCAGCGATAGGGGTACCAGATCATTCCCCATAAGGTCGCACTCATTAATAAAGCCAGTACCGGCAAGCCGCCTTGTTTGATATCGGACCGCATCTGTGTCATCGCCCCCGCCCAGCCAGTACGATCCCGTCAGCGGATGACTTGCAATTACCTGAATTCATTAAAATTTATTCCCGACATACCGATTAACTTGAGTTCGCATGCACTGCGCGAGCGCTTACAGCTTATAATATGGGCTTTTCCCGATCTGTTGGGCCATGAATCCCTATCTTAACCGTTTACAGGCTTATCCGTTCCAGAAATTGCGCGAGCTGTTTGCCGATATCGTTCCCGCTGAGTCATATCAGCCGGTCAATTTATCGATAGGCGAGCCCAAACACGCCACGCCGGATTTTATCAAACAGGCGCTAATCGACCACCTCGACGGCTTGGCGAGCTATCCGCTCACCGTCGGCGTGCCGCCGCTGCGCATGGCGATTGCCGACTGGATCGCCCGCCGCTACGAGATCGAAAGGCCGGATCACGACAGCCAGATATTGCCCGTCAACGGCAGCCGCGAAGCCCTGTTCGCGTTTGCGCAGACCGTTATTGACCCCTGCTTAGGCGAACCCGTCGTCATTTCGCCCAACCCGTTTTATCAAATTTACGAGGGCGCGGCATTGCTGGCCGGCGCCCAACCGTATTATCTGCCCACACTGGTGGAAAACGGCTATCGCATGGATTTCAGCGCCGTACCCGAAGCCGTCCTGAAACGCACGCAACTGGTTTACGTCTGCTCTCCGGGCAACCCGACCGGACACGTCATGGATCTGGACGAATGGCGCATCCTGTTCGATTTGTCCGACCGTTACGGCTTTGCCATTGCGGCGGACGAATGCTATTCCGAGATTTATTTCGACGAATCCCGTCCGCCCTTGGGCGCATTGCAGGCTGCACGACAACTGGGACGCGACGATTACAAAAACCTGCTCATGTTTTCCAGCCTGTCCAAACGCTCCAATGTGCCGGGCATGCGCTCCGGCTTCGTCGCCGGCGACGCCGGACTGATCGCCCAATTCCTGCTCTACCGCACATATCACGGCTCGGCCATGTCGCCCAGCATCCAGATGGCGAGTATCGCGGCGTGGAACGACGAAACGCACGTCGCGGAAAATCGCCGCTTATACGCGGAAAAATTTGCGGCGGTACTGGACATACTCAATCCGGCGGTCGCGGCGACCATGCCCGATGCCGCCTTTTATTTGTGGCTGGCGGTGCCGGACGGCGACGACATCGACTTTACCCGCCGCCTCTATCGCGACTATCACGTGACCGTACTGCCCGGTTCCTACCTCGCGCGCGACTTCGAGGGCGCGAATCCGGGCCGCGGCTTTGTCCGCATCGCGCTGGTCGCTCCGTTTGCCGACTGCACCGACGCCGCCCGCCGCATAGTCCAACTGATTGCGCAGGGTTGACGCCCATTCATAATCGAATTTTTAACCAAGGGAATACCCATGACAGACATACAGCAACTCATCGAAGCCGCATTCGAACGTCGCGCCGATATCACGCCGCATAACGCCGAACGGGAACTCAAGGACGCCATCGCCCACGTCATCGAAGAACTGGACAAAGGCCGCCTGCGCGTCGCCAGCAAGGAAGACGGCGTATGGGTCACGCATCAGTGGTTAAAAAAAGCGGTACTGCTGTCCTTCCGTCTCGAAGACAATTATTTCATCAAAGGCGGCTTCACCAATTATTACGACAAGGTTCCGTCCAAATTCGCCGACTACAACAGCCGCGATTTCCGCGACGGCGGCTTTCGCGTAGTACCGCCCGCCGCCGCGCGACGCGGTGCGTTTATCGGTAAAAACGTGGTGCTGATGCCGTCGTACGTCAACATCGGCGCGTATGTCGACGAAGGAACGATGGTCGATACCTGGGCGACGGTCGGCTCCTGCGCGCAGATCGGCAAGAACGTGCATCTTTCCGGCGGTGTCGGCATAGGCGGCGTACTGGAACCGGTGCAGGCCAATCCCACCATCATCGGCGACAATTGCTTCATCGGCGCGCGCTCCGAAGTCGTCGAAGGCGTCATCGTCGAGGACAACGTCGTCATCTCGATGGGCGTCTACATCGGCCAGTCGACCAAAATTTACGACCGCGAAACCGGCGAAGTCACTTACGGCCGCGTCCCCGCCGGCTCGGTCGTGGTCAGCGGCAACCTCCCTTCCAAGGACGGCACATACAGCCTGTATTGCGCGGTCATCGTCAAAAAAGTCGAC
>DAIETB010000244.1:0-3298 GCA_027345925.1 Sulfuriferula sp. | reverse complement strand
CGGTCCGATACGCGTCCGGGGTGGGTGCTGCGCGCTGCATCGCAAGACGCCGTATCGCTTCGCGAGCGATTTCAGCGGGATTGATCGGGTTCTCAGCTTTGTCTTTCATGATGACTCTTTCTTCTGTCTGCGGGGTCAAAGCTCTCATTGCTTGACTATGATACCGCGGTCAGAAAAAGACTGATCAGATAATTAACGCCAGAAAAATGAATTACTTTAGGCTTTAGAATTAAATTATATCTAAATTTATTTGGTTATAATTTGAAGAAGGACGCCTTCATACGAGTTTATTCTTCATGGCATAATGCATGAGTTCGGCGTTATTCTTCAGTTTCATTTTTTGCAGTAAACGCGCCCGATACATGCTGACCGTTTTGACCGACAAATTCAGCTCCTTGCCGATATCGCTTACGCACATTCCGGAGGCGATCATCGTCAGCGTCTGGTATTCGCGATCGGACAGGATTTCATGCGGCGATACCTGGTGATTGCCGCTGACCTGGTCTGCCAGCGCTTGCGCCAGATCGCCGCTGATGTATTTGCGGCCCGCCACCACGCTGCGAATGGCACCTACCAATTCGTCGGGGGCGCTTTGTTTGTTAAGATAACCCGCCGCTCCGGCTTTCAGCGAGCGAATGGCATATTGATCTTCCCGATGCATGGATAAAATCAGAACGATGATATCCGGCACTTCTTTTTTGATTTGCTTGAGTATTTCGATTCCGCTGCGGTCGGGCATGGAAATATCCAGCAACAACACGTCATATCCGCCTTCACGGGCTAATTTGATTGCTTCATGTCCGGTATCGGCATCACCCGCGACTACAAGATCCGTCGTGTCGGCCAGGATCTGTTTCAAGCCCTCACGTACGATAGCATGATCGTCAACGATAAAAACTCTAATTTTGTCTAAAGAAATCATAATTAATTTAAAGGAATTTGAATTGAAATAAAGCTGCCTGCATTTTTTTCGGCAGTGATAGACAGCGTGCCATGCAAGGATTCGACCCGCTCCAGCATGCCGCGCAAACCAAACGAATTCGGTTTTAACCGGTCCGATTGTTCCATACCTTTGCCGTTGTCGGCAATGTTCAGCATGATATTACAACCTATCTGTTTTAATTCGACGGTCACATTGCTTGCCATGGCATGTTTGCTGATGTTGGTCAAAGCCTCCTGAAATACCCGGAACAGCGTCGTTGCCTGGTCGAGATTAAGACTGATGTCTTCTTTGGAGCTAGAAAACTGGCAGGGAATTCCTATATGCCGCTCGAATTCCTTGGCTTGCCATTCGATGGCGGCGACAATGCCGAAATCAAGTATGCTTGGTCGCAGATCGCCTGAAATACGATGAACGGATTCTATGGTGCGGTTCGCCAGGTCATTTATGTAATCTATTTTTTCGATCAATTTTAAATCGCTTTGCGGCAAGCGTTTCTTAAGCAAAGCCAGCGCCATCTTGATGGCGGTCAGGTTGCCGCCCAGATCATCATGGATTTCCCGTGCGATTTTGGTTCTTTCCTGTTCTTTGACTTGCTGGATATGTGAAGACAATTCCGCCAGTTGTGCTTTGGAACGCTTGATTTCTATTTCTTCAAGTTTGGTGTGAGTGACGTTGGTAATGACACCATCCCACATAGTCGTGCCATCAGGCAACTGATGGGGTGTTGCGCGTATGCTGATCCACTTGATATCCTGCCAGTCCTCGATCCAGATTCTGCCTTGCCAATTCCAGGTTAATTGCCGTTGCATGGAAAGTTTGATCGATTCCCGATAGTCCGACATGTCTTCAGCCATGATCAGATTCAGAAACAAATGAGAGTTATTGAGCAGATGAACGGCTTTTATCCCTAACACTTCTTCACAACGCTCGCTCACGTACAAAAAATTTATTACGCTTTCCTGTTCGTATACGCATTGAAAGACCAGGCCCGGAATATTCGCCACAATAGCCTGATAGCGCGATTCGCTCAGCTTCAAGGCGTAGGCGGCATCCTGATCGTGCGTAATATCGTTGCCTATTGCGATATAAACCGGAGAGCTGTTATCGGGCGACCGGAACAGACGGAATGAAATGGGATAGGAGGTGCCGTCTCGGCGCTTATGGCGCGTTTCGAAATTCACGCAAGCGGCATTGCCGAGTCTGAGCGGCTCAAGCATGGCTTTCAGAGAGGCAGGGGTCATATCCTGCGTTATATCGAAAGGTGAGAGTGTTTCCAGTTCGTCCTGGGTATATTGAAGATTATTAAGCGCTGCCCGGTTGGCTTTAATGAAACGCTGAGTCAGGCAATCAACAAAATAGATTTCGCTAAATGAACCATCCAGAACGGTAGGTAGCCATGCTATATCTATCGAATCGTTCCGTTGTAAAGAAGCAGTAAATGGCATAATGAATCCGGCAGTTAGCGCTAAACAGAAATCATGATACTTGAAGCATAATAAAATATTCCTGGTCCTCAGATGTTCTGCGGACCAGGAGCTGACTTTGTGGAATGTTTATAAACTTATAAGTCTATAAAAATATATTGTATCTTTTTTATTAACTCCAGTCGTCTCCGCCACCAAAGCTGTTGTCGCTGACATTGGTGCTGTCATCCCATGAACTGTTGTCATTTACGCCGAAGTCGGAGCCGCCCAGGTCATCGTTGGTGCTGGATTGATCCCAGTTATTGTCGCCGCTACCCGTGGTGGCTGCATTGTTGCGATCCCCGTCAAGGAAATGATGTGCCAGTTCTTCGCCGGCAATCATCCCTGCGCCAACGGCGGCGCCGGTAGCAAGACCGGAAACTATGCCTGAACCCATGCCGCCGCCCATGGCGCTACCGCCCGACATCATCGGTGCTGCGCCTCCGTAGGGAGGAGCGGAGCCGCCAGGCATCCCCGTGGTTGGATAGTAACGGCCAGAAGGGGGTGTATTACGGGCGGATAGCGCTCTGATCACCAGATAAACGCCGGCAATTGCCAGCAGCCCCAGGAACATCATACCCCAAGGAAAATGGGGCCGGGCAGGTTTGCTTACAGTGGTTTCCACAGCAGTGGCGGCAGGCATACCCCCAGCAATTTTTGCCTGAAGCTCATGAATTGCAGCAGGTTTTACAAAGGGCAGTCCCGGAGCGATTTTCTGAGCAGTATCCAGCTCGGCCTGCGCGCGTGACATTTGACCTTCCTTGGCCAGGATCTCCGCATCGATCAGATGAGCTTTTGCACTATCCGGATGCGCCTTGAGCACGGTGTCCATCATTTTTTCGGCTTCGGCCAGCTTTCCGGCCTTGGTTGCAAGATAAACTTGATGAATGGT
>DAIETB010000200.1:0-3337 GCA_027345925.1 Sulfuriferula sp. | reverse complement strand
GGGCTCGAACCCCCGACATTCGCCTTGTAAGGGCGACGCTCTACCAACTGAGCTAAGCACCCGGAAAGTGCGTCAGTTTACAGCATCTTTAAGGGTTTTGCCAGCACGGAATTTGGGAACTTTGGCAGCCTTGATTTTGATAGACTTGCCGGTTTGCGGATTTCGACCGTCGCGTTCTGCGCGCTCGCCGATGTAAAAAGAACCAAAACCAACTAACGTTACCATTTCGCCTTTTTTTAATGCTTCGGTCACAGAAGATACTATTGCATCCAGTACTCGGCCCGCTGCTGCTTTTTTAATGTCGGCTGTTTCAGCAATAGCATCAATCAATTCAGATTTATTCACATGTATCCCCTTTTTAGTTTCCGCAGGAAAACCCTGCAATCGGCTTTATAACAAGCCGCAAAAACAAATGTCAAGCGAACCGGCATAATTTAGCCAAAATAATTCCTTTTTTGGCTAACTTTAATGCTTGGTTGTCACCACCTCCGATGCGGCGGGTGGAATGGCAAGTACTTCTGCGGCAATTTCCGGCGTTTCCGCCAGCGGTTCTGGCACTCGCTCCAGCACCACTTTCAACACTTGATCTATCCATTTTACCGGCTGGATATCAAGCTTGTTTTTAATATTATCGGGGATATCCACCAAATCCCGCACGTTTTCTTCAGGAATCAGTACCGTCTTGATTCCGCCCCGATGGGCCGCCAGCAATTTTTCCTTCAGACCGCCGATCGGCAGCACCTCGCCCCGTAACGTAATTTCCCCGGTCATGGCGACATCGGCGCGCACCGGATTATCCGTCAATACCGAAACCAGAGCGGTACAAATCGCTATACCCGCACTCGGACCGTCCTTGGGAGTAGCGCCTTCCGGCAAATGGATATGGATATCGTTTTTCTGATAAAAATCCTGCGGAATACCCAAGGCCTTGGATCGGCTGCGTACTACCGACATCGCGGCCTGTATCGATTCCTGCATTACTTCGCCGAGCTTGCCGGTGGTAATCATTTTACCTTTTCCGGGAACCAGTACGCTTTCTATGGTCAGCAATTCGCCGCCGACTTCCGTCCAGGCCAAACCGGTTACCTGTCCGATCTGGTTATATTTTTCGGCAACTCCGTAATTAAACCGGCGCACTCCGAGATATTTGTCCAGATTGCGCGCATTAACGGTTATCTTGGTCGCCTTGGTCGTTTTCGTCAAGAGCGCCTTGACGGCCTTACGACATATCTTGGCCACATCCCGATCCAGATTGCGCACACCCGCTTCCCGCGTATAGTAACGCACGATATCCCGCAATGCACTCTCCATAATCACGCATTCGTCCGGCTTCAGACCATTTGCCTTCATTTGTTTCGGCACGAGATAGCGTTCGGCGATACTGACTTTTTCGTCTTCGGTATAACCCGACAAACGTATAATTTCCATTCTGTCCATCAGCGGAGCCGGAATGTTCAGCGTATTCGCTGTTGCCACAAACATGACATCGGACAAATCGAAATCGACCTCGATGTAATGATCGGAAAAAGTATGATTTTGCTCCGGATCCAGCACTTCCAGCAGGGCAGAAGACGGGTCGCCCCGGTAATCTTGCCCTATCTTGTCCACTTCATCAAGCAGAAATAAAGGATTGCGCACGCCGACCTTGCTCATGCTCTGCAATATTTTGCCGGGCATGGAGCCGATATACGTCCGGCGGTGTCCGCGTATCTCGGATTCGTCGCGCATCCCGCCCAACGCCATGCGCACGAATTTGCGGTTGGTTGCTTTGGCGATGGACTGACCCAGCGAAGTCTTGCCGACGCCCGGAGGCCCCACCAGACACAGGATAGGCCCTTTGAGCTTTTCTACGCGCTGCTGTACGGCCAGATATTCGACGATCCGTTCCTTGACTTTTTCCAGACCGTAATGGTCTTCGTCGAGAATTTTTTCCGCTTTCATCAGATCGCGGCTGATTTTGGTCTTTTTACGCCAGGGCAATGCCAGCAAAGCCTCGATATAGGTACGAACAACGGTTGCTTCGGCGGACATCGGCGACATCATTTTAAGCTTTTTCATTTCCGCTTCAGCTTTCGCTTCGGCGTCTTTGCTCATCCTCGCATCCTTGATCCGTTTTTCCAGCTCTTCGAGTTCTACCCCTTCCTCGCCGTCGCCCAGTTCTTTCTGAATCGCCTTGACCTGCTCATTCAGATAGTAATCACGCTGGCTTTTTTCCATTTGCCGCTTTACTCGACCGCGTATGCGTTTTTCAACCTGCAATATATCGATTTCGCCTTCGAGAAGGCTCATCAAATGTTCGAGCCGCGCCTGGACCGGAAACATTTCCAGTACATCCTGTTTTTGTTCGAGCTTGAGCGGCAAATGCGCAGCGATGGTATCGGCCAGACGACCGGCTTCGTCGATACCGACCAGCGACGTCAGGATTTCGGGCGGAATTTTCTTGTTGAGTTTGACATACTGGTCGAATTGCGCGACCAATGCCCGACGCGTAGCCTCCGCTTCTTTGTCGGCCAGGCTGTCGTCGGCGGGAACCAGTTCGACCGTACCGACGAAATGGCTATCGACATCGGCGTATTCGCGGACGATAGCCCGCTGATTTCCTTCCACCAGTACTTTTACGGTACCGTCAGGCAGTTTCAGCATCTGCAAAATAGTGGCTACACTTCCTATGCGATACAAATCCTCGGGGGAAGGATCGTCTTTCGAAGCGGATTTTTGCGCTGACAACAATATGCTCTTGCCTGCTTCCATGGCTATTTCGAGCGCTTTTATCGATTTCGCCCGGCCGACAAAAAGAGGGATCACCATATGTGGAAATACGACGACATCACGTAACGGCAGTAAAGGGAGCGTAAGATTTTCGGCGTTATGTTGTAGTGCCATGATTGAGTACCCTTTATCAGAATTAAACGACTAAGAACACATATACAGGCAACTTTTGTAAATTCAAGACATGCTGTAAACGCAATCTGCAAATTCCTGAATCTGCATGGACTATTTCAGAGCTTGCAGAATCGGTCGCCAGCCTTTTCTGCACCGTTATGCCTAAGCTCTATCAGGAAGCCAGCTTTGCCTGATCGGCATATATCATCATCGGCTTGGACGTACCGCTGATTACGTTTTCGTCCACGACGACCTTGCTTACGTTTTCCATCGACGGCAAATCAAACATGGTATCGAGCAGAGCATGTTCGATTATCGAACGCAAGCCCCGGGCGCCGGTTTTGCGTGCCAGGGCCCGCTTGGCAATCGCTACCAGCGCATCCGGCCGGAATTCCAGTTCTGCGCCTTCCATGTCGAACAGTTTGGCATACTGTTTGGTCAGCGCATTTTTCGG
>DAIETB010000197.1:0-6071 GCA_027345925.1 Sulfuriferula sp. | reverse complement strand
CCGGCGGCAGTACGTTCAGCCTGTTTCCGGCCAATAACGCGACCGGCAATTATATTCATATCGTCGAACGCGTTCCTGTACGGATCAGTCTTTCGGCGAAGGAATTAAACGCGTACCCTTTGCGCCTGGGAACATCCGTTTCGATAGCGATCGATGTCAGTAATTACATCCGATTGCCGGCGCTTGCGACACAGGTTCGTACTGCGGGCGCAAGCTATTCGACCTCGATTTACCGGCAAGAGATCGAAGAGGCGAAAAAAGCGGCGCAATTTATCGTTTCAAAAAATATTTGAGTTACTTAATGGGAGACTTCAAGGTTTTGTCCGGCATTCTATTTTTGCAGCATGAATGTTTCGTATTCCAGAATGGCCATTTTACGGTCTAGCCAATACAGGCCCACGACTACTGTGACGAGTAGTGCTACGGCGAATCCGTAACCGTACCAGTTAGCGCCCAATCGGATGCTGAGCAAACTCAGTAGCAGATTTAACCCGGCAAAAGATCCCGTCAATACCAGCGCAATAATACGTTTGTCCAGATAGAACAGTACATTCATGATGCCTAGAAATACGACCTGTAATCCAGCTGCGACGACATCTACGTACAATAGCGAAATATAGTACTGTGAAATACCAGCTAAGCGCAACAGGGCGGGTGCGGCAACGAAAACCAGCAGTACGGCCATAGCCTGGATCTTGATGATTTCGAATATGCCCTGGCGGGCGGTGCCGACCATTTCGTCCCGCATTTCTTCTATACGGTCTAATGTACCGCCGTCGCGAACCGCGTCATAAAATTTTTGATAATATTCGACGAAATCGGTTTCCATCCGCACCAGAAAAACTGCCATGCCGGGAATGATCGACAAATAAGCCAGAAAAATCGGCAGGTCGTAAATGAGCGAAGCATGAAAAATTCCGATGACGGATTGGCCGGTAGACGGCGCGTACCAGAATATGTATTTATCTATCCAGATGCCCAGATTAAAGAAAAAACCGGTCCATATCAAAGATAGAAACATACGGTTTTTACGCAGGAAATCGAATTCGATAAAGCGGTTGGATGGATAAGAGCGCAATATCAGCAATAACATGCCGCTGAACAACGTGAAATGCCCCAGCAAAATGCCGAGCAATAATCCATTGAGACCGAATTTCCGCAATAGTAAAGCGGCCAATACGGCTATCGTATAACCTGCGGTGTAAAGTATCAGTATGGCTTTGTAATTTTTCATGCCCGAGAGGAATATGGTTGCTATCCACATGTTGCATAACACGACGAAATTGGCGATCAGCAAAATGCGATAAATAGCGTTCTGGCGCGGGAAAGCGATAAACGACAGAAGCAGCCCCAGAATACCTGCCAACAGTGTCGTTATGAATATTGCGCCGATAAAATTCGGCAGTATGGCATCCGTTTTCTTTTCGAACAGCCGATCGGCGATATAACGGGTAAAACCGAGCTGCAGAAATCCGGTCAGTATCAGACTCATTGCAATCAGATGTGTGACCGTGACCTGAAACTGGGTGATCAGGATGTGCGGAATAACCATTCCCAAACTCATCATCCCGATGACGAGCACGCCCAGGATCGACAACACCCAAGGTCCCGAGCCGATAATGCCGGCATAGGCGTAAGCGCTGAACATCGACAGATAGCTGTCGCGGCGCAGTATTTTTCTGATTTCGAAACCGATCCCGGCCATTACGTAACCTTTAGAGCTTCTTCATAAACTTGTTTGAATTCATGAAACATGATGGTTTGCGTATAGTAACGCTCTACGCGGGCAATGGCGGCATCGCGCGCAGGCAGCCAGTTTTCCGGACGTAATAACTCAATCGCGGCGGCGGCCATCGCCTGCGGATCGGCTATCCGTACGACGGCGCCCGCCTCCCCGAGCGCTCGATCCTCCGGTTCCAGTCCGTAGATCAGCTGCCGGCAGGAGCCGACGTCGGTGGTCAAGGCGGGGACGCCTGCGGCAAAACCTTCAAGCAATACCAGCGGTAGCGCCTCGCTGATGGAAGACAGGACGACCAGACCGATTTGTTCCAGTATGACTTCGACTTTTTGAAATCCGAGAAATTTTACTTTTTCGGTCAGGCCTAAACTTGCAACAAGATTATGACATTCCTCGGCATAACCCGGATCTTCATCTTCGGGACCGGCAATCCAGCCTTCGGCTTCCGGCATGCGATTGACGACGGTACGCATCGTGCGGATAAATGTTTTTACGTCCTTGATCGAGACGATGCGTCCGATCAGACATAAAATCGGCGGCGGCAAATCGGGGCGTCTGGCGCGCACCGGTTGAAACCGAGCCAGATCGATCCCGTTGGGGATAATGCGCGTACGTTCCGCCGGTGCGCCGTCGGTAATCTGGCGCTGCCGGTTGGCTTCGTATAAAGCGGTAATAATGTCGGCATGCTGATAGCATAATCGGCCCAGCGAAGTATAGAAACGCATCCATAATTCGCGAAAATAGCTGACCTCCGTAGGATCCTTTTCGAATACATTGCGGTTGTCGCGTATCCAGGCGCTTTGATATAAATCGATTCTGCGTTCTTTGGTATAGATGCCATGTTCCGAAAGAATCATCGGTTTTCCGGTTCGATCCTTCAACAGGGTGCCGAGAAACCCCGCGTATCCGGTAGATACGGTATGGAAAGCACGTACCGGAATCAGATTGGCCGCAATGTCGGCCATGACCCAGATCGGTTCATGCATTGCGCGTATCGTCCAGAAGTAATCGATGAAAGACGGATCGGTGCAATATTTCCGATAGTTTTGAGTGATGAACTGCCAAGCCTGGCGGCTGTATAAAAAAAATTTTTCGTCGATTTCGCCTGTTTTCAACAAATGCGCTGAATGAGCGAAAGCGCAGCGGGTATCGCTGTTTGGATTGCGAAATATCTGGTGCAGCGTCGCAATGTGTTCGAGCGATGCCGCATCGCCGTATTGAGCCTGCACCAGCGGCGCAGTGTGGGCGCCGTGCAGATAATGCGCTTCGACATGGACGAGATTGTCTGGAAAAATATATTTTATGTCGCCGTAATCCTGCGGGCGACTGCCGAGAAAAACGACGGCGAATTGATATTCCGGATAGGCATTGATCATCTGAAATATCCAGCTGGAAACGCCGCCTCTTACGTAAGGGAAAGTCCCTTCCAGCAATAGTGCAATGTCGGCCTGACCGGCTCTCGGAAAATTCATCCATCTATCCTTAGCCAAAAACGCTGGATGTTGGCGATACGAGTGATCTGATTATCGAACGGAACCCGTTTTAAATGTTTTTGCACCGCACTATAATCATGACGCAGATACGCCAGTTCTGCCAGATACGGCTCGATGCGCATAAGCGGCATGCCTAATTCGATAGCCCGGACAAATGCCGCTTCCGCTGCGGTATGTTTTTCCTGTCGGGTCAATATTTGTGCCAGCAATATCCACAGATCGCCGTCCGGTCTGGTTTGCAATGCGGCACGCGCATGCAGTTCTGCTTGAACAAGCATGTATGAAAGCATATCGCCTTCCGCTAGATGTTCGTAAGCAAAGGTCCAATACAGTTCTGCTATCTGTTTCCTGTATAGCTCGTTTAAATGAGAGTCGCTGCAAGCCTCCAGTTTGCCGAGTAAATCATGGATCAGCGCATTCAGGGTTTTTTCGCGATTGTCGAGCATGCCGTAAGCGAGCAGCCGCAAATCGTCGGCTTCGTCGCCCAGCAGTTCCTTGAGCATAGGCACCGAATAGCGCGAGGACATGGCCTGAGCTGACAACAGGGCCTTTACGCGGACTTCGGTAGCAAGTCCCGGCGTATTCAGTCGGGTACGTATCGCTCCTTCGCCCAGCGAATTGCGGATTCCTGCATTTCCAAGCGTGAATTGCGGTAATTCAACCTTAATGAAAGGGCGATAGACTATCGATTTGGAAAAAAAACGGGCGGTGATTACGATAGCAAGCAAAATCAGCATACCTAGCAGGGGTATAAAAAACGCCAGTAAAAAAAATAAACCCGCGGCCGGTAGTTTAGGTTGACGGTATTTTTTCGGCATCAATAGCCATGTAATTTGTGCAGCAAAAAACGATGCGCCCGCATGCAAAATGAGGAATCCGAGAAATAGTACCGAGGCAGAGGCATGCTGCGCCAGAAGTGCAATCGCCGCGGTTTCCAGAGTGAGGCCGCTTAAAGCGAGCTTACTGCTGATCATGCTCGATCTCGGTCAAGGTTGAGATAAAACGCTCTAGTTTGTCGCTGACAGAACTGGTACCGAGGGTGACTGAACGCGTGTAAATACCTAGCTGTCCGGGTCGAGAACCGAAACGTTCCATAAATATTCGTTCGATACGGTCCAGATATCCTCCCAGCGAGCTTTCACCGGCCAGGGGTAGCAATACCAGACAAATGCGCCAGTTTCCGCGTACCAGTATCCATGTTTCATCGAGACCGCGCACTGCATTTGAAATGGATTTTAACTGTTCTGCGCTTTCCGGATTATTGATGGCTGCAAAACCCGCCAGCATGCTGTTGATGTGCATATCGCGCTGTAAGCGATGCAGAATATGCATCGCTTTGAAAAAATCGATCGGACAGTCCTGGAGCTTGTCGGTAAGGTAGGGAGTGAACGCACTGGCGGCAATCGTATCGGCGTAATAGCTGCTTAACACGGACAGCGTTTGCATATTTTCCGTCTGCAAAGCGAAAAAAGGCATTTTTTCTACGGCCATAACGGCGACGATGTGCCCGTCGGAAGTTTTTGCCGGTACTGCAACCAGATAGCGGCTCGGCAATTCGGTCAGATTTTCTTCGGTATTGATATGTACTAGTTCGCCGCTTTGCATACAATGGGCAATCAGCGGATCTGTAATGTCGGCGGGGGTGAATGAGCCCGAACTCGCCACCGGTACCGGCAGAATTCGATTATGTTCGACTGCATGCAATCCTGCGATGCTCAGATTGCATTGGCGAACCACCAGCGCAAGATAGATTTCTGCGCCTGGCAAACCTTGTTCGGCTGGGGGAATGCGGTTCAATTCCTTCAGGCCTTCGCGCAGACTGGCAGGGCGCCCTATCAAATCCTGTTCAAGCCGGTCATGCGATAAACTCAGCAAATACAGCCGCCGAGTAAGCAGTTCCAGCCGTTGTTCCGTGTAATGCTGCAATTCTTCGATCCGGCGTGCCCGGGTAATCCAAACGCTGCCATATTCGCCGCTTATCAACACTAACAGAGCGCCGCCGAGAAAAGTTAGGCGGGGAAAAAGCAGATAGGGCAGCGTGTGCTGATGAGCCCAGAACAACCAGCCGCCCAGAAATATCAGTACCGATACGATGCCCATGAGCACTCCGTAACGCAGTGCGATGAGCAGCGGCGCCATCCAGACCCAGGGAAACCCTGTAGTATCAAGCGGATCCGACGGCGACAGATAATACGCCAGAAAAAGTGCGCCAAAGCTGATCGCCAGCGTTTCCGACCATTGCCAGAAATGCCGGATACCTCGCGGCAGCAGGTGCTGGTAAAGTTTCATTCCAGATTGATGTTGCCGGTGAGATTTTCCAGCAATTTCTGTGCAACCGCGCTGACCGCCTCGCGCCCCCAGCCGGTGCGAGCGCCGGCTGCATTCCAGATTATCTTGCGCGTTTGCAAGTCGATTATTTTAAGCGTGACGCCTACGGCTGGTTCGCCGTCAACCCCGGTTTTGTAACGCCATTCGTTTACGGTACCTGCCACCGCATATCGTGCGCCCGTTTGCTGCGCCCAGATTATGGCGTTTTCTACGGTTTTGTCGTCGGTCGGCTCAAATACGCTGTCCCGGGTCAGACTGGATGGATAGGTCTCCAGCGACATGGCGCCTTTCACTCGGATAATCGTTTCGACGATGGCTTCCATGCGCAAACCCGCTTGTGGCGTTTCGGTATGGTTTTCCATAGGCAATAACGCCCATTTGACATTTTTGTCGAACGCGGTCGCTTTGCTTCTGTCGGTAACCGCACAGGAAACCAATAACAATATGCACATACTGGCAATAATCAAGCGTTTCATTCTGTTCCTTTCGATGCTGTGTTCAGTAATGTAATT
>DAIETB010000177.1:0-3290 GCA_027345925.1 Sulfuriferula sp. | reverse complement strand
CCTGGAGCGTGACTCAGAATCATCCCTATCATCGTGAATAAATTCCCTTCCCGCATTTATCTGGCCTCGCGTTCGCCCCGGCGGCGCGAATTATTAACTCAAATGGGTATTCGCTATGAGGTTTTGCTCTTGCGAGATTCGACCGACAGACAAGATCTGGATGAGACTCCGCTGGAAGGCGAGTCGCCCTGCGATCACGTACAGCGTATTGCGACCGAAAAAGCCCAGTTGGGCTGGCAACGGGTAATTCAGCGCCGACTCCCGCAATATCCGGTACTGGGCGCCGATACCAGCATAACGCTGGACGGCGAAATTTTCGGCAAACCCAAAACCAAGGAAAATACCGTTAAAATGCTGACGCAGCTGTCGGGCCGCACGCATGAAATCATGACTACCGTAGCGATAGTTTATCGCGAATATCTCCAGCATATGACGTGCAAATCCAGCGTCACGTTTAAATCGCTGACAATGGAAGAAATCGAATGTTATGCGAACAGCGGCGAACCGTTAGACAAAGCGGGCGCTTATGCGATCCAGGGCCGGGGAGCGATATTCGTCGAACATCTTGTCGGAAGTTATTCGGGTGTAATGGGTTTACCTATATTTGAAACCGCAAGCTTGCTGGATAAGCTTAAATTGCATGGTTATCCGGGCTGAATGTCAACTTTCCTGCTACACTTTACCTGTCATTCAGCGCTTACTGTCACTCAGCATTCCCATACCTTATGTCCATCAGTTTAAAATCGTCCGAAGATATAGAAAAAATGCGGGTAGCCGGCCGTCTTGCGGCGGAACTGCTCGACTATATCACACCCTTTGTGCAGCCGGGCATAACGACTGGCGAACTCGACAAACTATGTCACGATTACATGGTCGAAGTTCAGCACACCATTCCTGCCCCGCTCAATTATGCGCCGCCTGGTCACACGCCCTACCCCCGTTCTATCTGCACTTCGGTGAACCAGCAAATCTGTCATGGCGTTCCTGGCGATAAACAGCTTAAAAACGGCGACATCGTCAACATCGACGTCACCGTCATAAAAAATGGCTGGCACGGCGACACCAGCCGGATGTTTTATGTCGGCACTGTAGCGCCGCATGCCAAACGGTTATGCGAAATCACCTATCTGGCGATGTGGCACGGCATCAAGCTGGTTCGGCCGGGAGCGCTGCTCGGAGATATCGGTCAAGCCATCCAGAAATTTGCGGAAACCCAAGGCTACAGCGTAGTACGCGAATTTTGCGGCCACGGAATAGGCCGCAATTTCCACGAGGAACCGCAAGTCCTGCATTACGGACGCGCCGGTACCGGCGTCAAGCTGGAAAGCGGCATGATTTTCACCATAGAACCGATGATTAATGCCGGTCGTCGCGATATACGACAGCTCGGCGACGGCTGGACTATCGTCACCAAAGACCGCAGTTTATCCGCGCAGTGGGAACATACGGTCCTGGTCACCGATACCGGTTTTGAAATCATGACCCTGTCTTCCGGTACTCCCCCCCCTCCCCCGTTTGTTAATGGAAACGCAAGCTGAATCCGCCCCCGGCCACACCGATCGCATCGAAGTGGATCGGTGGCGCAGCTTTTTGCGCGACGAACGTCAAGCAATCAAACAAGCTTTTCAACATGGCGCATCGATACGGACGATACTGCAACGCAATACGCTACTTACCGACAATCTGCTCTGTTCCATCTGGCAGGCGCTCAATTTCCCGGACAGCGCTGTGCTGGCAGCCGCAGGAGGTTACGGCCGCAAAGAACTGTTTCCCTATTCCGATATCGATCTTCTCATTTTACTGGCTCATCCTGCCGAAACTCACGAACAAGCTGCGATAGAAGAACTGGTAAGCCTGCTCTGGGACTGCGGCCTGGAAGTCGGCCATAGCGTCCGTACCATCGAGGAATGCCTGTCCGAAGCCTCCAGCGACATAACAGTTGCAACCAATCTGCTCGAATCGCGCGCGCTGATTGGCAATACCGAATTATATCGGGAGTTTCAGTTACGCTTCACCGAACAACTAGACCAACGCAGCTTTTTCGAGGGCAAGCTGTCCGAACAGGATCAACGTCACGGGCGATTCAACGACAGCGCCTACCGACTGGAACCCAACATCAAGGAAAGCCCCGGCGGCTTGCGCGACCTGCACAATCTGCGCTGGCTGGCGCGCGCAGCGTCTATCGGCAAAAACTGGCGCGATCTGGTCAATGCCGGGTTTCTCGATCCGGCCGAAATGCGTCAGATACAGCGCCTCGAGCATTTCCTCTTCGATTTGCGCGCAAGCCTGCATTATCTGGCGGGTCGTCGCGAAGATCGGCTGCTGTTCGATTATCAGAGCAATCTGGCGGAACATTACGGCATCGCCAATAGCGCAACGCGCCGCGCCAGTGAAATTCTCATGCAGCGATATTACCGGAGCGTAAAAATTGTTGCGCAAATGCGGGACATATTGCTGCCGACCTTGCGGGCCCGGATATTCGGCAATCATCGTCTTCCTATCGTATCGCTGAATGAACGGTTCCAGATCCGCGACAATCTACTCAAGGCGGCGGACGATGACTTGTTTGAACGAGAACCCGCGTCCATACTGGAAAGTTTTCTTCTGCTGCAACGAAATCCGGGGTTATCAGGAATGAGCGCGTCCACTATACGCGCCCTATGGCGCGCCCGCCGTCGTATCGATGCCGCATTTCGGCGCGATCCGGTTAACCGGGCGAGATTCATGGAAATCCTGCGTTCGCCGCTTGCCGTATCCCGAACTTTACGTAACATGAACGGTTACGGCGTACTCGGCCGATACATACCGGCGTTCGGCCGCATAGTCGGACAAATGCAGCACGATCTCTTTCACATTTATACGGTAGACGAACATATACTGACCGTTCTGCGCAATTTACGGCGCCTGACCATACCCGAACTGGCGCATGAATATCCGCTGGCAAGCAGATTGATCAGCGGCTTAGCGCGCCCCGAAACCCTCTATATCGCCGCGTTGTTTCATGACATCGCCAAAGGCCGCGGCGGCGATCATTCCGCACTGGGAAAAGTCGATGCGCAACGGTTCTGCAGCCGGCACAATCTAAGCGCCGAGGACACGGAACTGGTGGTCTGGCTGGTAGGTGAGCATCTCACTTTCTCGGCGACTGCGCAAAAACAGGACTTATCCAACCCGGAAGTGATTGCGCGCTTCGCCGAACGCGCCGGTAACGAACGTAGACTGATCGCTCTATATCTGCTCACGGTTTGCGATATCCGCGGCACCAGCCCGAGCGTTTGGAACGGCTGGAA
>DAIETB010000159.1:0-6025 GCA_027345925.1 Sulfuriferula sp. | reverse complement strand
GCCAACTTTCATTTGCAATTAATCCGAGCACGCCGTTTTGAAACGCGAGCCGGAACCGGTGAATGCAAGCACATTTGCAGTTAATCTGAACACGGCCAGCTTTTCATTTGCAGTTATTGTGAGCCGAAAAACGCTTCAAATGCGAGCACGGCCAGTTTCAAACGCGAGCCGTTACACCTAATAAGTATCGGTGCTGCTCAGACGGATATAGTTTCCGGATGTAAAGTTTTTACCGGAAAACGGACTAAAACCAGAATGCAGTCCATGCCGACCGTAAATGACCTATACTGTCGAGTGTTTACATAGATTTATTTCCTGATAGGGACAAGCCGGTACGGATGTCGGAAATAGGTTCCCGCAGTAACGCCGGCATTTTTCTGTACTTATCAGGTAATTTCATGTCCGAAATCTCTTCCGCGCTCTCGCTCCCTGCCGTCGTTTCAGCTCATGCCGACAGTCTTACCGAATTACGAAGACAGGAAGCGTTGCTTAAAACCGGAGCGCTGCAAAATGCAATCTTCAATAGCGCTAATTTTTCCAGCATCGCAACGGATGAAAAAGGCGTAATCCAGTTATTTAATGTCGGTGCAGAACGGATGCTCGGATATGCCGCCGTAGAAGTTGTGAATAAAATCACTCCTGCCGATATTTCCGATCCGCAGGAACTGATTGCGCGCGCAATCGCGCTGGGCATCGAGTTGTCTACCCCTATCACTCCCGGTTTCGAAGCTTTGGCCTTCAAGGCCTCGCGCGGAATCGAAGATATTTATGAGCTGACGTACATACGCAAGGATAGCAGCCGTTTTCCTGCCGTCGTGTCGGTCACGGCGCTGCGTGACGATCAGGACGGAATTATCGGTTATCTGTTGATCGGCACCGATAACACGGCACGTAAACAGATAGAAGAAAAGTTGCGCTGGACCGAAGAAAGCTTTCGGCTGATGGTGGAAAGCGTCACCGATCACGCACTGGTCATGCTCGACCCAGAAGGCCGGGTAGTGAGCTGGAATGGCGGCGCTGAGCGGATACAGGGCTACCTGGCGGAAGATATCGTCGGCGAACATTTTTCGCAATTTTATCCGGGCAAAGACATAGCCGATGGCAAGCCCGGCAACGATTTGCAGGCGGCTATGGAAAATGGCCGTTTTGAGGACGAAGGCTGGCGGGTCCGCAAAGACGAATCGAATTTCTGGGCGAATGTGGTGTACACGGCCATACGCGATCACATGGGCAGTCTGCGCGGATTTGCAAAGCTTACTCGCGATCTGACCGAACGCAGACAGGTCGAAGCGGCCTTGACCGACGCCAAGTCGGCGGCGGAAAAAGCGAATCTTGCGAAATCGGATTTTCTCTCCAGCATGAGCCACGAGTTGCGCAGTCCGCTTAACGCCATTCTCGGATTTGCCCAATTGATGGAAACCGATACGCCGCCGCCCAGCCCGATGCAACAGGGAAGCATCGAGCAGATACTCAAAGGCGGCTGGTATCTGCTCGATCTGATCAATGAAATTCTCGATCTGGCGATGATCGAATCGGGCAGATTGTCCTTGTCGCTGGAACCGGTGTCGCTGGTCGAGGTCATGCTCGAATGTCAGGCCATGATCGAGCCGCAGGTGTTAAAAAACCGCATTCGCCTGAGCTTCCCGCAGATCGATAATCCCTGGTTCGTCAAAGCGGACAGAACCCGCGTCAAGCAGGTGCTCATCAATCTCCTCTCCAATGCGATCAAATATAACCGGATCGAGGGCAGCGTGACGGTCGAGTGCAGAGCCGGCACCGAAAACCGGATTCGTATCAGCGTTTCCGATACCGGAGAGGGCCTGTGCGCGGAAAAACTGGCGCAATTATTCCAGCCCTTCAATCGCCTCGGTCAGGAAACCAGCGCCGAAGAAGGTACCGGTATAGGACTGGTGGTAACCAAACGGCTGGTGGAATATATGGGGGGAATCATAGGCGTGGAAAGTACCGTCGGGACCGGCAGCGTATTCTGGATAGAACTGCTTGCGGCGAGCATGCCGAACGTTCAAATCGTTGCCGACAAAATTGCCGCACTCGCCCTTGCTGCCGCCGATCTGGGCAACCATGAAGGAATTCCGGTGCATACCGTACTGTATGTCGAAGATAATCCGGCCAATTTGAAACTGGTAGAACAATTGATCGCGCGTAGACGCGATATAAGGCTGCTTAATGCAGATAACGGCCTAATGGGGGTGGAAATGGCTCGCGCTTTCCAGCCCGAAGTCATTTTGATGGATATCAATCTGCCCGGGATTAGCGGCATAGAGGCATTGAAAATATTGCGCGAGGATGCGGCAACGGCGCATATTCCTGTCATCGCAGTCAGCGCCAATGCTATTCCCCGCGATATTGCAATCGGTCTGGAAGCGGGATTTTTCCGTTATCTCACCAAGCCGATCAGGGTGAACGAGTTTCTGGTCACGCTGGACGCTGCGCTGAAATTTGCTGAAATACGTTCATGCAAATAATGCCGGCATGAGATTGGATTTCTGCAGTCCGGCGAATATATTGCAGGCTGATATTCTGATTGTGGACGACAAGGCAACCAATGTCCTGCTTCTGGAACGGATGCTGCACAAAGCGGGATATGTGTCCGTAACATCAACCACTATGCCGGATACCGTATGCGAGCTCTATCGAAATCATCGTTACGATCTGATTTTGCTGGACTTGCAGATGCCCGGTATGAGCGGATTCGAAATCATGGAGCGTTTGCGGGAGATCGAACCGGATGGCTATCTCTCCGTACTGGTCATTACTGCCCAACCAGAACATAAAGTGCGGGCATTGCAAATCGGTGCCAAGGATTTTATCAGTAAACCTTTCGACATGCCCGAAGTGCTGGCGCGTATCCATAATATGCTGGAGGTCCGGCTGCTGCACCGGCAATCCATGCACTATAATGCAATTCTGGAGCAGACTGTGCAGGAACTGCGGTCTGCCCAAGCCGGGTTACGCGATAGCGAAACAGCCTTGAGCAAGGAAAAAAAGGCGCTTGATCATTACGTACTGCAACTGCGTCTGGCCAACGAACATCTGACTGTCGCGACCGTCGAAGCGCAAGCCCTCGCCGCAGAAATTGAACTGGCCAGAGCGCATATGGCTCATCTGGCGCAACATGACGCGCTTACCGATCTGCCCAATCGCGTGTTATTGAACGACAGGATGATACAGGCAATGGCGCTCGCGCAACGCCAGCGCAAACAACTGGCGGTCATGTTTCTCGATCTGGATCATTTTAAACATGTCAACGACACACTGGGCCATGCGGCAGGGGATGAATTATTGCAATCCGTCGCGAAACGCTTGCGCGGAAGCGTGCGCAGTTCCGATACGGTGTGCCGGCAGGGAGGGGACGAATTCGTCATTCTGCTGGCCGAAGTCGAAGATACTCAAGATGCGGCGCATGCCGCACAAAAAATTCTGGCTGCGCTGGCGGTTCCTCATGTTATCGGCGGAGTCGAGCTCATCGTTACGATGAGTATCGGGATCAGCATTTATCCCGATAACGGGCTGGATGTCGATACGCTCATTCAATGCGCTGACCTGACCATGTATTGCGCCAAGGAAAGCGGCCGTAACAATTATCGTTTCTTTAAAAAAACAATTCTGTCGTAACTTATTTCCGCTTTACTGCGTCTCACGCAGCAACAGGGTCAGGTAAGGCTGCTGTTGAGACGACTGCATTTATCTATTATAAAATACTGACTAAGGTGAATTAATATGAATATCCAATCCCGTTATACACTGCTCGGCATTTGTCTGGTTTCCGCATTCAGCAATGCGGCTCTGGCAGCAACAGTTACGCAGGCAGAAGCTAATGCGCAATTGAATCTCATCCCGGTAACCGCAACCCGGCAGGCAGCCGAACAAGTCCTGACCAATTTGATCTCGAAAGGGGTTCCCGTATCGCAGGCTCTGGCTGTGGTAAGCGATGCCGTTAAACACAACTATAACGCATCGCAGTTGAGTCAGGTCGGTGCCGGTATCGGCCAGCAGACACAACAGAACGTTCCGGCAAATTATGCAGTTAAAACGGCGGACGATGCCATAAACGCAAATTATCCGGCTGCTCGGACCCTCAGGGCGCTGAATTCGCTGCGAGCAGAACTAAATCATGGTAAAACGCCTGAACAGGCTTATGAAGCGATCAGCACCGGCATCGCCAACAACACGTTTGATGATGCCGACGATCATCGTTCTACCGGAATGGCTGAAGCGAATGTGTCGGCAAGCGCACATCTTCCTGCCAATGCAATGGGAGGCAATACAGGAGTGGCCGAAAACGCAGGCATGGCAGGAAATGCGGGTGTCGCGACGACAGGTGTTCTGGGAGTAAAATCTTTTGCTGGGGCAGGAGTCGGAATGCATCGCTAACCATAATACCAATGGGTACAGGCATAACTGATACCCCGGCTAGCCGGGGTATTTTTGTTTTTTCAAGGAAGTCCGTAATCTAAGTTACGTTTTTGTCACCTTGTAGAGGATTAAAACCATCATTTCGGCTTTTCCGTGCCCGTCCCTAGGTTGGTATAATGCTTGCACTAATGATAAGCTCCCGTTTTGCGCATTCAAATCGGACATGCGCGGCTATTTTTTCGAAGAGTGCTCGCGTTATGCGAAAAATAATTCCCCGCTTCGTTTGGATATTATTGAATCTTTTGCTGCTATCATCGACATCGTTCTGTAATAAGGTCCACGCCGATAACGGCGCTTCAATGGATATCGGTTTTCTTTTTTTTGCTCCGGCCGCTAAAAAGGTCGACGTAATCGGGGATTTCAATTCATGGGATCCCGACAGTACCCCGCTTCAGGGCCCCGATGCAGCCGGAAACTGGCGCGCTTCCGTATCCATTCCCGATAATACCCATTCCATTCGATACGCGTATCTGGTCGACGGCAAGACCGTAATTCCGGATCCGGCTTATCCTGCCGTCAGCGATGATTTTGGCGGAAAAGATACTTTGCGAATGATGCCGTAACCTTTTTATGCGAACTCGCGTCTAAGGAGTTTAAAAGGTAGGTTCGCCTTTAAAATATAAGGACGATGATTTGAGCCACGGGGAAAGCTTGTCCGACAAGGAGATCATTTCGGATTGTTTAAAGGGAAACGTACAGGCTTATGCGGGGTTAGTCCAGCGTCATCAGCGTATGGTATTCAATGTGTTATATCGTTTTCTCGGTAATTATGAAGCGAGCCAGGATATCAGTCAGGAAACCTTTATCACTGCTTACCAGAAACTGAATACGTTTAATGGGAGCAGCAAGTTTTCAACCTGGTTATGCCAGATCGCATTGAACAAAGCCAGAGATTTGCTGCGCGTAAAAGGAGTGGAAAGTCTGAGCGTAGATATGGAAGAGCAACAGAGCGTGCTCGCGGCTTCGGACAGTGAAACGCCGCACCGTCGCTACGAAATGACGCAAGAAAGTGAACGGATACAGCAAGTACTCAATAAGTTGCCGGTGCATTACCGTGAGATTTTGTTGCTTAAACATTTGGAAGGCTTCAGTAACGAAGAAATTGTGGACTTGCTGAAAATGTCGCTGGAAAACATAAAAGTGCGGACTTTTCGAGCCAGGCAGATGTTCAAGCGGATTTACGAGGAAATGATATGAGCAGACCCACTGAAATAAATGATGACGATATGATGAGTCGATATCTGGATGGGGAACTGACTCAATCTGAACGCGCTTTGTTGCTTGAAAAATTGACCCCGTCGCAGCGGGAGGAATTGTCGGCTATGGAAAAGGCTCTCGATGCGCTGACTCATTTACCCGGCATATCGGCTCCTGCAGATATGACTGCCCGTGTCATGACGGCAATTATGCCAAAAAAACTTTCGTTTTCTTTACGGGTTAAAGCGTGGTTATTGCGCCATTCCATGACCGGCCTGGAAGTCGGCAGCATGGCGGTGGCGGCTACTGTATTGTTTTTATTGTTTTCGCCAGGAAGATTTCTGTATTCGGTACCGGCGTCGCATCCGTTCATCGAAGCGCGAGCCGCCGC
>DAIETB010000157.1:0-6407 GCA_027345925.1 Sulfuriferula sp. | reverse complement strand
TATTATTCGATCTTTGTAACCGGCGACCTCTTGCGCATCGGAATTTTCATGCCTGTATCCAAAATACTGGCAGTACCCGTATATGCCGACGGGCGCGAGCGCCTGCTGAATACCTGGAACGGCTTGCAATTTAACGTCCAGGATCGGGATCTCGGGATTTTATACGAATGGACGTTTAGCGATTTCAATCCTGCCGACTGGGCTAATGCTGAAAAATATGTTTTAGGCGTACGGTATCTGCACTTTCGCTTTCTGGAATTAGTGCGAAATCTGGTGCTGGAAATATTCGGATCTACTTTACTGCGAAACTGATACTAATTTTCAGTTTGCTGCCTGTGGACGGAACGATTGTTTTCGTATTCATGCAGCGAGCTCAAGCATTTTCTTAAAAAAGATGGCCTGGTTCCTGAAGTACCTTCCAGCCAGCGAACAAGGGTCGACTTGGAAATACCCATCGCCTTTGCGGTTTCAATGTCGTCGTCGGGATCAATATTCAATTTTTTTTGCCATTTGGCAATAAAATCCGGCAATGACCCTTCCAGCTCTTCTACCGCCTCGATCAGATACGGATGCTCTTGCGCCTCTTTGTGCTCGCGCAGCTTTCTTATCGAATCCAAAACACTTACAGGGATCGCTTTCGTCCGCCCATAAACATAAGTCATCATTCTTGAGCGAGGAATACCCGCAATCTGGGCCAGATCATCATGAGTCAAACCTAGCTCTCTTTGCAGCGCGATCAGTTCACGCTGATCTTCTCTTAACGGAGCGGATTTCCCGGATGATTTGCTTTGTCTGATCGCTCCATCGTCCGACCGATTCTGTCTGGTTTGTGTCTGAGCCTCGCTAAGAGCTTCCAGCACTTTAATTTTATTTAAAATTTTTGCCGGAATTTTTTTTGGAACACCATACAGCATCACGATCATTTTGGTTATGGTAACACCCACTGCGTTAGCCATCGCCTCATCCGATAAATTAAGTTTATGCTTAAGATTCTTTAATTCGTCCTGTGTTTGCTTCAGGATCGAATTTTTCGTGACTCTTTTGTTTGTTACCAATTCTATTTCGGCATTATTTTGCATGCTTGTTTTCTCCATAAGCGAAATGGCGAGTATTAATTTACAATCATAATAAAGTTTAACTCTGTACGTCAACCTAGGATATACAGGCCTTTTATATAGTTTAAGCCCATTCTCAACAATCTGTATGTTCGCCTCTATACAATAGAGATCACTATTATGCTCATCCAACTTTCGGCAGGTTTACGGCGCGAATTAATGGCACACCGAATAATCGCGCCTGCGTATCTATGGAAAGATTTTGCATGGCAGGCTCATCGGTGCCGGCTCCGAACCAGTTATTTGCCGACGATAGAATAGCCGCCGGACGGCTCAAAAGAAAAGTTAACGCCATCGGGTAGACCAGCACATCTTCATAACACAACGAAATTGCTACGGACTTTCCTTGCACTCGACTTGCTCCGGAACCGGTCATATTCGTATCAAAGGTATTACTTACAAACGGATTCCACATTCCTATCGGGACCGGTACCCGGGCTTTGACCAATCCTGTATCCGCTCCTCGTATTACCAATGCATTCGCCCAGCGTCCGCCTCCTTCATAAATACTGGCACCGATCAATAATGTGGCTCTTTTGGCTCGGGCAAGATCTATTTCCTTCTTCCACCAATACTCGCTTGCAGGCAACCATTGATTAACGATGCCTTCTGGCAGCACTATCAGACGCGCTCCGCCGCGCAGTGCCGACTCTACCTGTTTCATCAATTGCAATTGACGCTCGAATCCCTGCTCCACGTCATGCGGATAGCTTCCGAGCTCGGTATTCTGACCGAACCATAATGGAAACCGGCTATTGATAAAAGATGGGGCCGTTGCGTTACACCATAGAGAAATCAACGCACATGATGCCAATATGATCCGGCGGATTTTATTATTCCCTGCAGAATGCGCAATAACGAAGAATAACAGCATAGTGACCGCATACCCTGCGACACCGAAACCGGGGAAAAATTCACCCGCCGCCAGCAAGGGAGAAAGCCAGGCTATCGCGCCCCATGGCGGCAAAATCGTTACCAGCAAGCCCGATACCATTCCGTAAGCACCGTATCGCCTCAGCAGCGCATAGGGCAAGCTCAAAAGCGAGCCATGCAATATCCAGATCGCGACGCCCCATCCGTACGATCCGTGAAAAAAACCGTCAAAAACACGCGGGAAATCATAAGCGCCGAAGATAAAATATCCTGACATCAGCATCAACGTCGATATGGCTCCACGATTGTATCGCCACATTACCGGCAACGCCAGAAGCATCCAGACCAGCCCGTAATGCCATGCGACGAGCGCCGTTAACGACCCTGCGGAAAAAAACAGCAGCGCGACCGCGACATTGATAAAAGCGGCAGGAATAAATACAGCGTGCTTAAGGATCATAAATTACCGGAATCAAGATATAAATCATGTAATGCGATATCGCATTACGGTTAATTTATTCAAATATATATAAATAAATTATACATTAATATCAAGTGATAATAAATGATATATTCTTTCCCTGCAAAGAATTGGTTGAGCGCTTTTCAGCATACGCGATAAAAAAGGACATCCGTAGATGTCCTTTTATTAAACAGGCTTATTGAATAAGCGCGGAACGCCGAATCAAATCGTCGACAGATAAGTCGATACAGCCTTGATTTGCTCAGGAGTGATGCTCTTGGGAATACCATTGGTAATCACTTTCATAAGCGTTCCGTCAGGCCGTTGATTAGTATCTTTAAACACTCGAAGCTGCTTGGCAATATAATCGGCATGCTGTCCCGCTATGCGGGGAAAGACGCCGTTCCCGCCGCCCGTTCCCTCCGCACCGTGGCAGGTGGCGCAGGCGGGCGTATGGCCGTCAGGAATTCCATGCACGAATATATCTCTGCCTTCCGCAATCAATTTAGCGTTATCGGATTTATCCGGCTTATTTTTTTGACTGGAGAAATATGCCGCCAATTCGGTAATCTGCTTATCCGTCAACGACCGTGAAATCCCCCACATATACTGATATCCTGCGGGGTCGGAGCGATCGTGAGACTTGAACTCTTTCAGTTCCGAAACGATGTATTCCGGTTGCTGTCCGGCCAGCTTAGGGAAAGTCGGATTAGTAGAATTGCCGTCTATGCCGTGACAATTGGAACAGACCTGCTGAGCGAGCACTTTGCCCGGCACAGCAGGATCTGCAAGATTTCGCGAGCTTTCGGTCGTATTGCAACCAGCAAGCAGTACCGCGCTCAGGACCGATACACTTATAATGATTCTTTTCATGCCACTTCCTCCAATACCATTTACTCATGGAAGTACGCCGCATCTACGCGGCGTACTTGATCAGTTACCGAATGCGCCCCAGACATAAAAGACCACCGCATTATCGCCGCTGGCTTTTCCGTTATAAGTTCCGGTGCCCGGTCCGCTGGCTACTCCGTTGACCTTGTCGAACATCGTATATTGCACCCCGATACGCACATTTTGTATCGGCAGATAGAATATCTCCGGCGTCCAGCCTTCGGTGCCAGCCTGTCCGGCCATCTCGGAAGCCGATGCAAGCATGGGATTCAACGTACCACCGACCGCATTGTTCGAACTGTTGCTGATGTTGAAATACGACAGCGCCGCACCGTATTTGGCCTGATAAGTATATGAAGCCTTAGCCAGCAAAGAATTGACCGTATCGGGCACCGCTCCGGCATCACCGTAATTGACCGTTTCGTTGGTGCGCGTAATTTCCGCAGTGAACGTATGCGGATCGAGCAGATATTGATACTGGAAATCGACCGTATTATCCCGGTAATGGTTGGTCAGCGTCCGGGTCGGGTCGGTATATTGCTCGACGTCGAAATAGGAATAACCGATCATGACGTTCTGGGCGCCCCATTCATGCGTCAAAGCGAGCCGCAGGTAGGGATTTTCGCCCTTGATATAAAGCTGTTGCCCGTTGCCTTGCGTCATGAAGGAGTACACCCCGTCGCCGGTACGATAACCGCTGATTTCCGCATAAACGGTTTTGTCCCAGTAAAGGTAAGCCCCCGTACCGACCGCCTGTGAAGCCAGCGTGCCGTTTATCATGGGTCCGACCGCCGCACCGAAACCGGTACTGATGGGCACTACGTTATAGCCCCAGGCCGGTGTGCTGTTCCATACGTCCTGCACTCCAGGATTATTATTGACGTCGAAACCGTAAATCAGATCCTGATTGTTATCGATAATACGGTCAGCGTAGCGAAAGTCCGTATTATCCGAAGATACATGACCCGACGCATTGGTATCACCGGCATAATTATCATAGGTAAGCTGGGCAAACAAACCGGATTTATCGGTGATTTTACCCGCGATGAACAAGCTGCCGGTATCGAAGGTGAGCGTTCCGTCCGTTGCGGTATGCCCCGGACCGGTAGCAGCAGGCCCCTTAACGTTAGTCGAGCCGAAAACGCCCATTATCGCCAACGGAATCGAGCGTTTACCGATGGTATATCCGGTGAGTTTGAACAGACGGCCGTACGGCGTCAGTTCCGGAAACTGCCCGCCGGCATGACACGCCAGACAGTTTTGCCCCGTCTGCCGGGCAAATGCCGGTACCGCCCGAGCATTAGTGGAGAGCAGCGCCGTCGCGAAAACAAGCAAGTAAAGAATAGGGCGCTTAATGCCAAATATTCGCCTACAGCAATGACGGAACAATTCCACGACAGAAAAATTCGATAACTTTAAATATGAATTCACATTTCCTCCTAAATATTTTAATATTCGCTTGAGCATATACTTATATACAGCATTGCGAATGATATTTTAGAGGCGGGAATTTTACAAAAAAATATTAGGTCTTGTTGCTTTTCCGTATTAACCTAAAAAATAGGTTGAATTAATATTCAAAACAGGTTAATAGCTTTTCCGACTCGTACAACGACGTTACAGTTTCGCGCTCTCGGATTACCCTAGCCGACCCGTTTATCACCATTACCTCCGCAGCCCGGGGGCGGGAATTATAGTTCGAACTCATCGACATGCCGTAAGCGCCGGCGGATTTGATCGCCAGCAAGTCGCCCTCGGCCAGCGTCAACGTACGGTCGTGTCCGAGAAAATCTCCGGTTTCGCAGACCGGGCCGACAATTTCGTATGACAAGCCGTCGCCCTCGCGGGGATTGACAGGAACAATGGCGTGATAGGCATCGTATAATGCCGGCCGCATCAAATCGTTCATTGCCGCATCAACAATAGCGAAGTTTTTTTCCGGTCCCGGCTTGAGATATTCGACCGCTGTAAGCAATATGCCGGCGTTCCCGACCAAAGCCCGACCAGGCTCCAATAAAATCGACTGCGGGCGACCATGCAACCCTTTCGTCAAAGCGCTGGCATAATCTTCTATCGACGGCGGAATTTCGTTTCGATAACGAATACCAAGTCCACCTCCCAAATCCAGATGCCGCAAAATTATTCCTTCCGCACTTAGCTGGTCCACCAAAGTCAGCACCCGGTCGAGCGCGTCGGAAAAAGGGCTGATGTCGGTCAACTGGGAACCGATATGGCAATCGATGCCGATCACTGCCAGATGTGGAAATGAAGCGGCCATCCGGTATAAACGCAGCGCGTCGTCATGCGCGACACCGAATTTATTGGCCTTCAATCCGGTGGAAATATAGGGATGCGTTTTGGCATCGACGTCGGGATTGACACGCAGACTGACCGGGGCCCTTACGCCCATTTCGCCGGCGACGCTATTGAGCCTGGCGAGTTCGCGCTCCGACTCGACGTTAAAGCACTTGATGCCGTGCGACAAAGCGAGACGCATTTCATCGCTACGCTTGCCGACACCCGAAAATACGGTTTTTGCCGGATCGCCGCCAGCCACGATAACACGCTGCAATTCGCCGCCCGAGACAATATCGAATCCTGCCCCCAGACGGGCGAACGAATTCAAAATGGCGAGACTGGGGTTCGCTTTTACCGCATAACAGATCAAGTGGTCATGCCCGTCTAACGCCTGATCGAAGGCATTAAATGCCGTGACCAGAGAAGCGTGATCATAGACATAACAAGGCGTACCGCAAGTTTGAGCAATATCGTTTAAAATAGCGGAATCGAAGGGATGTAAATTTACCTGGTTCATGGATGCTTCACTTGCGTTTGCGTGGATTTTTGTGGAAGATACAGTGACCCTTTGGTTCCGCAACCGCCGAACGACAGCAATATTGCAACCAGCGAGACGTAAATTATAGGGCGTTGCATAGCCGATTATCTTTCTCAACGAACAGAGCGCAGTCTATCATGACAGATACCGAATTTAATCAGCTGACCGATGAAACCTTTCGCAAAATCGAGTCCGCTCTCGAAAATGCGGACGGCGATATCGATTTCGA
>DAIETB010000129.1:0-6940 GCA_027345925.1 Sulfuriferula sp. | reverse complement strand
GCCCAATCCGCACGCTCTGGTCGTAACGCTATCGCAATCCGGCGAAACGGCCGATACCCTGGCTGCGCTCAAGCATGCCCAGGCGATGGGGCACGATTATACGCTGTGCATCTGCAACGTCGCCGAGTCCGCGCTGGTGCGCCAGTCCCGTCTGAGCTTCCTGACGCGCGCCGGCCCCGAAATCGGCGTCGCTTCAACCAAAGCATTTACCACCCAATTGGCCGCGCTATTTGTATTGACGCTGTTGCTCGCCAAACAAAACGGCCGGCTGGATGCGCAAGCGGAAGCCGCCCATATCCATTCGCTCCGTGTCCTGCCCGCAGCAGTGCAGCAAGTGCTGGAACTGGAACCCGCCGTCATGGTCTGGGCGGAACGTTTTGTCGACAAACATCATGCCCTGTTTTTAGGGCGCGGCATGCATTACCCCATCGCGATGGAAGGTGCGTTAAAGCTCAAGGAAATCTCCTACATCCACGCCGAAGCCTATCCCGCCGGCGAACTCAAACACGGGCCGCTGGCGCTGGTCGACAAGGACATGCCGGTAGTCGCGATCGCACCTAACGACGCGCTGCTGGAAAAACTCAAATCCAACCTGCATGAAGTCGGCGCCCGCGGCGGCGAGCTTTACGTCTTCGCCGACGCCGATACGCACATCGCCAGCGATGCCGCCGTCCATCAAATCCAGCTGCCTGGACACGCTGGCTGGCTGTCGCCGATTCTGCACACGATCCCCTTGCAGATGTTGGCCTACCACGCCGCCCTGCAAAAAGGCACCGACGTCGACAAGCCGCGCAATCTGGCTAAATCGGTGACGGTGGAATAAAAGGACCGGGCTCGCTGCTGCGCGAGTCCGGCATAATTAAAGTCGTAAACAGGTTAATAAGGGTTTTTTCATTGGGAAGCATTTCAGTGATAAATTTTGTGGCTTCTTCACGTGTCTTATCTCCTGCTTTAATGCGATAGCGTCGGAAATAAGACATAAATAAAGAAGAGGATATTAGACTGCTTGAGCACACAACGGAATTGGGTGCGTTTTGAATAACATTCTTGAGTTGCGATATTTCTTCCGTATGAACTGCCGTTCGCCTATACTATCTATTCATTGATGTATTCGTTATTTAATTCAAAGCTATGTCACCTCATGCTGAAGCTGTACGATTTCGACTATCCGGTGGACCTGTGCCTGCTAGGCAACTTATTGAAAGTATTGGTGTAAGTCAGCCTACTATTTCCCGCGCGCTGTCTGAGCTTGGCGACAGTATCGTACGGATCGGGGCCGCACGATCTATTCAATATGCGATACGCGACAGTCTGCGCGGATTGCCTGATATCCCGGTCTATCGGGTCGATGCGGAAGGCCGGATCAGGCTACTGGGAACACTGGTTCCTGTGCGTCGGGACGGGTTCGTCATGCGCCAGGAAAACGATGTGACCCTGCACAGCGACGGTTTGCCCTGGTGGTTGTTCGACATGCGCCCTCAAGGGTATCTGGGCCGGGCGTACGCAGCTCGCCATAGCGCCGAGCTCGGATTGCCGGAGCGGATTAACGACTGGACCGACACGCACGCCTTGCGGGCGCTGCTTGCACATGGGCATAATGTGACGGGAAATCTCCTGCTAGGCGATATTGCGCGGGAACAATTTCTTGCCGCGCCTGTGCCTGTTCCCATCACAGAGGAACAGAAGGGCGAGGAATATGCCAGGTTGGCGCTAGAAGCCGCCCACGGCGAGATAGCCGGTACCTCGGCTGGGGGGGAACAGCCGAAATTCACGGCATATGCCATGATGCCGGACGGGCCTCGACACTGTATCGTAAAATTCAGCGAACTGGAGGAAAGCCCGGTCAGCGAACGCTGGCGCGATCTGCTCTTGGCCGAACATCTAGCATTGGACACGTTGCGGGAAGCCGGCATCCTTGCCGCCAAGACACAAATATTAGACTACGGCGGTCAGCGCTTCCTCGAGGTCCAGCGCTTTGATCGCATTGATGGACTGGGGCGGCGTGCGCTAGTCTCCCTGGCCGCGCTGGATGCTGAATTCGCAGGAGCAGGTGCAGGTGGCTGGCCCATCATTGCTCGCCGACTTGCCGTTGACGGCCAAATCCGTACAGAAGCCGCGGACAGTACAGATCTCCTGTGGGCTTTTGGCACCTTGATCGGTAACTCCGATATGCACAACGGCAACCTGTCATTCGTATCCGATCATGGCCGGCCTTACGGCATTGCGCCGGCCTACGACATGACTCCAATGACCTTCGCGCCTCGCAGCGGCGGAGGGATACCGGACATCGTCTCCGAGGCGATCATTCGTCCCTGTGTGGCCAACGAAACCTGGCGGCACGCAGAAGAGTTAGCACGGAGGTTCCTCGCCCAGATCATGGCCGCAACAGGGTTTAGCCACCGTTTTGAACCGTGCATCAATGCGATGAACCAACACATTGCGACGGCCAGCAGCAAGATCGAACGGCTGGGGTGAGCCTGTAGCAGGAATTCGGCCAAACTGGGCGGTCGCGCCTGGCTACAGCAGCAGCGTTAATGTCAGGGCGCTGATGTACTTAACGGCTTTTCAAATTTTCTGCGACTACTTCTGCCATACCATGAGCGGAACAGAAAATAGAATGCGGCAAAATGCGTGATCATCAGCACAGGCACATAGATGACCGGAATTGCATAAGCGGCGCCCAATTCTCCCGCATGTTCGGGAAGGCCGGCCTTAATGGCGTGGTAGTAGTCGAAAACGAGGTCGATAATTCCAGCCAGATTGAAGGCGACGACGAACAGCCAGAACAATGCTCGTATCCGGAACGCGAGCAGCGCCAGCATCGCCAGCAAGCCGGTGAGGAAGTCGCCGTAAGCTGCGAAGGTGGCGAAGCTCGAGGGCAGGTTGGGGCTGACGATGCCGGGGAGAATGAAGACGAGCCCGAAGAAGCGGAAGCTGTGGAGCGTTGCGATGACGCGGTGGATACGAAGTCCGTCCATCGATTTGAGCCAGGGCAATATGTAGGTTCCGAAGCAGAGGGCCCATGCGACATACCCAGCCACCAGCTGTATTCTGAAAATAATTTGTGCTGACATTTAGAGCTCCTTTTCTTAAAATTAAGGATGGTTAAATTCTTTAACGTTTAAGCAGCCAGACCGGATTTACTACCGTTTTTTATGTGTATATACACCTTATAGAACAAAAAAATTACCCGCACCGAGGGATTTTTAGGCCTACACCTCCCCCATTTCCTCCAGCAGCTTTTCAACCGTAGCCTGAGCCTGTTTCCACGCATCCAGCGCCATCAAAGCGGCTGCTTCGCCTTTTTGCGTGATGGAAATACGTCGTACCCGCTGGTCAGTATCGGTCACTTTGCTGATATATCCCTTTTTTTCCAGCGGTGCCAGATTTCTGGACAGCGTGGTGCGTTCCAGTCCCAGCATCGTCGCCAGCGCATTTAATGGTTGCGGTCCGGTTTGAGCCAGGGTCGCCAGTAGCGTGAACTGCGTCGCGCGCAAGCCCGTTCCGCGAAAACATGCTTCGTAATGCTGTGTGACGGCGCGACTGGTCCGTCGCAGCGCCGAACAGGTGCATTTGCGGCACGCATGAAAAGGTGAAATATCGTCAGCCATAAGTGTATATACACCAAAATATTCCGGTAAGCAAGCGCGTCGCTGGCGGCAGGGTTTTAAATTACCGGATTTGTATGCTATCGAACCGAATCCGGGTCGCTGGCTCAATAGAATCAGTACCAAGGATGGCGGTCGGGTCTGCGTTACCGCAAGCTGCCTTGCAGCATCGCTACCCGGAAGAGGATAAATGAAATTCAGGCAGAATGCATCATTGAAGAGGAGCAACCATGGATACATATATTCTTAGGGCCGGCCATGAATTATTCCGGTGGGGATTGATAGGGACGGCTGTTGTATTCATGGGCGGTTGCGCGAGCACACCCCCTCCGGTGGCGCAAATGGCGGTGGCGAATACGGCTTTGAGCAACGCGGGTACGGCGGGGGGCGAAGAGTATGCTCCGCTCCAGCTCAAAGAAGCGAAAGATAAAATGGACGCAGCGCAGCGAGCGATGGCTGCGCACCATTATGAGCTCGCAACGCAATTGGCAGAAGAGGCGCAGGTGGATGCCGAACTTACAATAGCCAAAGCACGTTCTGATAAGGCGGCAAAAGCGGCGGCGGCAGTAAAAAAGGATAGCAATGCGCTGCGCCGCCAAATAAACAATAACGCCCAATAAACCTTGATGGAGTCCGTCATGAAACGCTTGATATATTTTCCTCTGAGTCTGATTGCCGCCGCCGTTATTTCGGCGTGCAGTTCCGTTCCCCAGAATACTGCGTTGACGCAAGCGCAAGCCGCATACGACAGCGCGCGCACTAATCCGCAAGTGGCGCAACTCGCCCCGGTACAACTGAAAGATGCCGGCACAGCGATTAACCAGGCCGATCAGGCATTGAATAAAGGCGATAGCGAAGAGACCGTCTCGCATCTGGCATATATCGCCCAGCGCAAGGCTGAAATTGCCCAGGAAATAGCCAAGGGTAAAGCCGACGAAGCGATAGTCGCCAATTCCGGCGCAAAACTGGACCAGATGGAGATCCAGGCGAATTCCGCCGAAATAGCGAAGTCCAAACAGAAGCTGGCGGCGGCCAATGAACAGACGCAAAAGGATCAAGCGCTCATTGCGCAGCAGCAAGCAAAGCTGGAAGCGCTGAATGCTAAAAAAACCGACCGCGGGATGGTCATTACTCTGGGTAACGTACTGTTCAGTACCGACAAAGCCCGATTATCTGCCGGCGGAGTGCGGAATGTAGAAAAGCTGGGGCAGTTTCTTCAACAGTATCCCAAGTATAATGTGCTGGTCGAGGGTTATACAGATAGCACGGGGAGCGACGAACTTAATCAGACGCTGTCCAAGCAACGGGCGGACGCAGTGCGGGCGGTGTTGCTCGATATGGGTATAGACCAGAATCGCATAACAGCGCGCGGTTACGGCAAGGAATTTCCGGTTGCGACCAACAGGACGGCAGCAGGACGCCAGTTGAACCGTCGCGTGGAAATCGTGCTTTCCGACGAAAACGGCAATCTTCCTCCGCGCTAGAATTCTCGTACGTATGTATCGTGGCACGCGCTTCGTGTCGCGACGAATATTCCGTCCATTTCATTTCGTCACCCGGCAAGCCGCACCCTGCGGCCGCTGCCAATATATCCCGTTCGCATAATTCCGATTTATTTGCCTTCACCGTCAGGTTGCATGCTCCGGCCCGTAAATAAAATTTTGCACAGAATAAAATCTGCATTATCCTGTCGGGGCAGAATGTACTTCTAAATCGAATTTTCCGTCATGTATTTAAATCGCATCAATGACTAATCCGCAATGGTATTTGCTGATAGGCGGCCTATTGCTGGTTATGGGTCTCACCTCGTCCATCCTGCAGCGCCTGCCGGTTACCGCTGCCATTATGTATCTGGCAGTAGGTTTGCTGGTCGGTCCTACCGTGTTCAACGTGTTTCATTTCAACCTGCTCAAACAATCGGCGCTGCTGGAAGTGCTGACTGAAGGCGCCGTCCTGATTTCGCTGTTTTCGGCCGGGGTCAAAATGTCGGGGCCGTTCAGCTTCAACCGCTGGCGCATGCCGATACTGCTGGCGACGGTGTCCGTAACCATCACCGTCGCGCTAATCGCCGCGTTTGCTTATTACGTACTGGGATTGCCGCCCGGGGCGGGCGTGCTGTTGGGCGCTATACTTGCTCCGACCGATCCGGTGCTGGCGACCGATGTGCAAATTCGTCATCCCGGAGATCGCGACCAGTTGCGCTTCACCCTGACTTCGGAAGCGGGGATGAACGACGGCAGCGCTTTTCCGTTTGTGATGCTGGGGATGGGCTTGCTCGGGCTGCACGACCTGGGTCATTTCGGCCTGCGCTGGTTAGGGTTCGATGTGGTCTGGGCAACGTTGGGTGGGATCGCCATTGGCGCGGCGGCAGGCGTAGCGCTGGCGCGGTTGGGCTGGACTCTGCGCCGGGCGCCGTACAGGCATGAGCTGATGGACGATTTTTTGGGACTCGGCTTGATCGGCGTGGTTTACGGCCTCGCCGTGCTGGCGCATGTCTGGGGTTTTCTGGCGGTATTTTTTGCCGCAGTGGCGCTGCACCAGACCGAGCTGAAGCTGGCTATGGGTGCCCGGGAAACCGAACGGACGTCGGGGAAAATCGCACGCAGCTACGCAAATTTGTATCCGGACAGCGAATTGCCGTCTACGGTCAGCGCCGGGTCGCTGGTCTTCAAGGAGCATCTGGAACGCCTGTCGGAAGTGCTGCTGATATTGCTGATCGGAGGCACCCTGTTTCTGGACTCGTGGAGCTGGGCGGCGGTTGAGCTTGCGCTGTTCGTGTTTGTCGTTGCGCGTCCGCTCAGCGTTTTGGTCGGCTTCCTGGGCAGTGCCAGCGAACGGCGGATACGGGGTATGACAGCCTGGTTCGGCGTGCGCGGGATCGGCTCGCTTTACTATCTGATGTACGCCATCCAGCACGGTCTGCCGCAAACGCTGGCGCTGAAACTGATACAGCTGACGCTGATCGTCGTCACGCTGTCCATACTGGTCCACGGCATCAGCGTCAAACCGGCGATGGGGCGTTTCTGGCGGCATTGACCGGCTTCGGGATTTAGAGATTTGTGCGCACGGACTCACTGCACCAGCGCCAGAATCACGCTCGAAGCATTGAACATCGCGCATACGGGCATTCCTGCCGCCAAGCCGAGCTTTTGCGAGCTTTCCGAGCTGATGACGGCGGCGACGGTTTTTCCGCTCTGCAGCCCCACTGTAATTTCGGTGTTGACCGATCCTTTATGAATGCGCAGTACGTTGCCGCAAAACCGGTTTTCCAGGCTGGTTTGTCCCACGAGGTCGGTGCTGATGAAAACCGTTCCGGCCTTGAATAGCGCGTA
>DAIETB010000111.1:0-4545 GCA_027345925.1 Sulfuriferula sp. | reverse complement strand
AAAGAAAATACCCGTTATACCATTACCTGGCGAACTGCTGACGGAAAATTACGTCCGGCCAATATCTATATTTACAAACTGTTCGATAACGCGATGATTGCGCGCATGACCGACAAAAGTGGTTTTTTATATAAAATCAGTTATTCCGACATCATCAAAATTGTGGCCGAAGTGCCTGTAATCAAAGAAAACCAGTTTACGATTCCTGCAGCCGTGCTGGACGAAAAAATCTGGAAAGACCGCACTATCATGGAACGGTACTCATCTTCTCCGCATATGGGCAAATAATTCACCCCTGAATGGCGGCCGTCCGTTCGGACGCCGCCACTGCAGCCGGCTTCTCTGCCCCGTCGATTCGACGCCTCCGCGCCGACTTGACAATGAACGGCCAACCCCTAAACTAGAGCCATCTATTTAAGCGGATCATCTCTGGTTTGAACGAAATCCCAATCAGCGCGCTACTACTGACATTGCTTGTCCTGTTGCTGCTTTCGGCTTTTTTTTCGGTCTCCGAAACAAGCATGATGGCGATCAACCGTTACCGCATGCGCCATCTCGCCAAGCAAGGTCATAAAGGAGCGGGTCGAACAGCCGAATTGCTCGCCAATACCGATAAATTGCTGGGCGTTATCCTGCTCGGCAACAATCTTATCAACGCCGCATCGGCAACTCTGGTTACAATCATTTCGATTCGATTGTTCGGAAACAGCGAATGGGTACTGGGCGCGGCAACGATTGCCGTCACTTTCGCGATCCTGGTATTCAGCGAAATAACGCCCAAGGTCATAGGTGCAGCGTATCCGGATAAAATAGCTTATCCGGTCAGTTTTATCCTGCGCCCCCTGCTTTCGCTGGCCTACCCCATCGTCTGGTTCGTCAATTTATTCGTCCAGGCATTGCTGCGCTTGATGCGCTTGCGACCGAATGCCAGTAACGAAGAAAACATATTAGGAATCGGTGAACTGCGCACTTTAGTCATGGAGTCCGGCAAGCTACTGCCTGCAACGCACAGAAGCGTATTGCTCAATCTGCTCGAGCTGGAAAACATTACCGTCAACGATGTCATGACGCCGCGTCACCTGATCGAAGCAATCGCCATCAATGAATCGAGCGAAGTCATTACCCGCCAGCTCACCAGCAGCCGGCACACGCGTTTACCGATATATCGCGATCAATTGAATGAAATAATAGGTATCGTGCATTTGCGTGCGCTGGCCAGAGATTTGCGCAACGACGATATCAATGCCCAAACCATTACCGCCCATGCCCAGGCACCGTATTTTATACCGTCGGGCACCTTATTATTCACACAACTGCGGCAATTTCAGGAAAATCAGCTCAGTCTCGGTCTTGTTGTCGACGAATACGGCGAATTGCTGGGTCTGGTCTCGCTGGGCGACATACTTGAAGAAATGGTGGGCGAACTGGACAATAGCGCGCACGCCCGATTTTCCGGTTACATCCCGCAGGCTGACGGCAGCTGGCTGATAGAAGGCACCAGCACCATCCGCCAGATCAACCGCAGATTGAAGTTCGATCTACCCGACCACGGGCCAAAAACCATTAACGGATTGATACTGGAGCATCTGGAAGCCATCCCGGAAGCCGGAACTACGCTCAAGATCGCGGAATACCCGATAGAAATTATTCAAGTTCAGGAACGCCTAGTGAAAACAGCTCGCATTTTCCCCCGGCTAAATCCCCTCTGACGGGTTTACAAAGACGGCTACTCGGCGCATCATTACTCCCGAAAGCAAGGGGCGGAAGTTAAACATAGGTCTAATTATTATATATTTATCATGTCAGCTATTTCACCTCCCATTATTTTAACCGGGCTTGCGCGAGCACTGGTCAGTCAGCACTGGCTGACAGAAGAAGAAGCCGAGACGCTGATAAAGCAGGCCAAAAACAATAACGAAAATTTCGTTACGCAAGTCATCGAAACCAAAAAAGTCAAGGCAGTTAAATTAGCGGAATTTGCCGCTACGCAGTTCGGCTTCCCTTATTTCAATCTAAGCGCTATAGACCCTGATGTCATACCAAAAAAAATTCTGGACCCGAAACTGGTCATCAGCCGTCGCGTCATTGCTTTATATCAGCGCGGCAATAGACTGTCGGTAGCTGTATCGGATCCGACCAATCTGCAGGCGATCGACGAAATCAAATTCCAGACCAATCTGGCTGTCGATATTATCGTCGTAGAAGACGACAAACTGGGCAGACTTATAGCGCAAATCAGCGACTCCGAAGATAGTGCCTTATCGGATCTCGCCACCGAAGAATTCGAACTGGATTTTACTAACGATGAAGCCCTCGCATTAGCCAGAGCGAATGAACTCGAAACACAGGATGTAGACGATGCTCCGGTCGTGCGCTACCTGCAGAAAATATTGCTGGACGCCATTAACGATAACGTATCGGATATCCATTTCGAGCCCTATGAAAAATTTTACCGGATCCGTTATCGTCTCGACGGCATATTGCGCGAGGTTGCGCAGCCGCCGCTAGCCATTAAAGACAAATTATCATCCCGGATCAAGGTGATATCCAAGCTCGACATTTCCGAGAAACGCGTTCCGCAAGACGGCCGCATGAAGCTGGTGCTCTCGAAAAACCGTGCGATCGATTTCCGCGTCAGCACCCTGCCTACGCTTTACGGCGAAAAAATCGTCATGCGCATTCTGGACCCGACCAGCGCAACTTTAGGCATCGACGCGCTGGGTTACGAGCCGCATCAGAAAGAACTTCTGCTCGCCGCCGTGCAACGTCCGTACGGTATGATACTGGTAACGGGGCCTACGGGAAGCGGTAAAACCGTTTCGCTTTATACCTGCCTCAACATTCTCAACAAGCCCGGAATCAATATTTCCACAGCCGAAGACCCCGCAGAAATCAATTTGCCCGGCGTCAATCAGGTCAACGTCAACGATAAGGCCGGCCTCACATTTTCCGTCGCCCTCAAATCGTTTCTGCGTCAGGATCCCGACGTCATCATGGTCGGTGAAATCCGTGATCTCGAAACTGCTGAAATCGCCATCAAAGCTGCGCAAACCGGTCACATGGTGTTGTCGACGGTGCACACTAACGACGCTCCGTCCACACTGACGAGGCTGATGAATATGGGTATCGCCCCTTTTAATATCGCTTCCAGTGTCATTCTGATTACCGCGCAGCGGCTGGCCAGGCGCTTATGCAAATGCAAACAGCCGATCGAAATTCCAACCGCCGCCCTGCTTCGCGCCGGCTTCAAGGAAGAGGAACTCGACGGCAGCTGGCAGGCTTACCGGGCAGCGGGCTGCGAATTATGCAAAGAAACCGGATACAAAGGACGACTCGGCATCTACCAGGTCATGCCGATTACCGACGCCATGACGCGCATTATCCTGAACAACGGAAATGCAATAGACATTGCAGATCAGGCAAGACGCGATGGCGTCAACGATCTGCGCCGCTCCGGCTTGAATAAAGTTAAACTGGGCATCACATCGCTCGAAGAAGTGGAATCGGTAACGAACGAGTAATGCGGCCAATTAAATCATAACCGATACAATAAATTATAATTCGCAATCGATAAAAAGTTCCTAGAATGGATATTAGGGCTCGTTAACGAGCTCTTAGCTCCGGCGAGTGGTTATGATTATCGCCAGGAGTTCACGGAACAATAATATTCGGAGACTGAAACATGGCTGTCGCAAAAAAAACTACAAAATCACAAAAGAGAGACAGCGCATTCAGTTGGGAAGGCGTCGATAAAAACGGGAAAAAAATTCAGGGCGAAATGATCGCCGCGGGAGAAGCCGTCGTCAGTTCGACCTTGCGACGGCAGGGTATCAACCCGAAAAAAATCAAGAAAAAAAGCGGTATCACCGGCGGTAAAAAAATTTCGGGCAAAGATGTCGCGCTGTTTACTCGCCAGCTTGCAACCATGATGAAAGCTGGCGTGCCACTGCTGCAATCGTTCGATATTGTAGCCAAAGGCCATGCCAATCCTTCCGTACAAAAGCTGCTGATAGACATCAAAACCGACATAGAGGGCGGCAACAGCCTGAGCCAGTCGTTTTCAAAGCACCCCCTCTATTTCGACACGCTTTATATTAATCTGGTCAATGCCGGCGAGCAGGCGGGTATTCTCGATCAGGTTCTGGACCGTCTTGCCACATATCAGGAAAAAACTATAGCTATTAAAGGAAAAATCAAATCCGCCCTGTTTTATCCGGTCTCGATTATTGTCGTTGCCTTCGTCATCACCGCTATCATCATGCTGTTTGTCGTTCCTGCCTTCAAACAACTGTTCAGCAGCTTCGGAGCCGACTTGCCGACACCGACCTTGATCATGATGAGCATCTCTGACTTTTTTGTAAAATATTGGTGGCTGATATTCGGATCTATCGGCGGCGGCCTTTGGTTTTTCTTCTATACCTGGAAACGTTCGAGAAAGATGCAGGAATTCATGGACCGGGCGATGCTCAAGCTGCCGATTTTCGGTGCCGTACTGGAAAAAGCGGCGATTGCGCGCTGGACCCGTACGCTATCCACAATGTTCGC